>NZ_JBHMFR020000008.1:0-70790 GCF_042436615.2 Streptococcus bovismuti
AGTCAAGAGCAATAAGGCTTGAACAAAGTGAAAGCCAGCGTCTTTAGGCGCTGGCTGGTAATTTGGGCTTATAGCCCTGGGACAAACCACCCGTTTGACGGGTGGTCATGATTAGAAAATGCCGATAAGGGTCTGCATACCAAGACTGGTGAGGATGATGGCAATCCAGCAGATGGCTCCGAGAATAATGGATTTTCCACTGGATTTGACCATAGCGACCAGATTGGTTTTGAGACCGATAGCACTCATGGCCATGATAATGAGGAATTTGGAGAGTTGTTTGAGAGGGGTAAAGAAGCTACTAGACACACCGAGAGAGGTCAGGAGGGTAGTTAGAAGAGATGCGAGGATAAAGTAAAGGATAAAAAGTGGGAAGACTTTTTTAAGTTGTAATCCTTGCTTACTTTTTTGTTCGCGACTTTGCCAGTAGGAGAGGAAGAGAGTGATGGGGATGATAGCTAGGGTTCGTGTGAGTTTGACAATGGTTGCGGATTCGAGGGTATTGGTCTGGTAGAGACTGTCCCAGGCGCTGGCGGTAGCCGTTACAGAGGAAGTATCATTGACCGCAGTTCCTGCAAAGAGGGCGAAGCCGTCATTGGATAGATGAAGCCAGGTTCCTAGAGTTGGAAAGATGAGCGCAGCAAGGACATTGAAGAAAAAGATAACGGAGATGGCTTGGGCTACTTCCTTTTCCTTAGCATGGATAACGGGCGCTGTCGCTGCAATGGCAGAGCCCCCACAGATAGAAGAGCCTACTCCAATCAAGGTAGCCAGTTTTGTGTCCAGTGCAAAGAAACGCTGGAAGAGGTAGGCAACAATCAAGGCTATTGAAATTGTGGACAGGATGACAGGGAGTGAAGATTGGCCAACTGCAAAGACTTGCGAGATATTGAGACCAAAACCAAGCAAGATAACGGCATACTGGAGCAATTTTTTAGAACTAAAGGTCAATCCCGCATCCAGTTGTTTATAGGGCGAGAGAAAGGGATGTAGGAGCATGCCTATGAAAATGGCAAAAACGGGCGCGCCAATCACAGGGAAGAATCCGCCTAGATACCAAGCAAGTAGTGAAATCAGAAGGCAGGCCAAGATGCCTGCTCCATTTTTTGATAGAAATGACATAAAAACCTCCAAATAGAATCTGTTACCATTATAGACCTGTAAACAGGAAAAGTAAAATAGAAAGTGGAAAGCTATTCTCTAATGTATTTTTGCGGTCGGGGGGCTTTTGTAGTATAATAGAGATACGTTTTGAAAGTAGGAGGTATCTATGGACTTAACTAAGCGCTTTAATAAACAGTTAGATAAGATTCAAGTTTCGTTGATTCGTCAGTTTGACCAGGCTATTTCGGAGATTCCTGGGGTTTTGCGTTTGACCTTGGGGGAACCTGATTTTACAACGCCAGACCATGTCAAGGAGGCGGCCAAGCGAGCGATTGACCAGAACCAATCCTACTATACAGGGATGAGTGGTTTGCTGACTTTACGTCAGGCAGCTAGTGACTTTGTTAAGGAAAGGTACCAACTGGACTATGCTCCTGAAAATGAAATCTTGGTTACAATTGGGGCGACAGAGGCCTTATCTGCTACTTTGACAGCTATTTTGGAAGAGGGAGACAAGGTGCTCTTGCCAGCTCCTGCTTATCCAGGCTATGAACCGATTGTCAATCTAGTTGGGGCAGAGGTTGTCGAGATTGATACGACTGAAAATGGTTTTGTCTTGACTCCTGAGATGTTGGAAAAGGCCATCTTAGAGCAAGGTGACAAGCTCAAGGCGGTTATTCTTAACTATCCAGCTAATCCGACAGGAATTACCTATAGTCGTGAGCAATTGGAAGACTTGGCAGCTGTTTTGCGCAAGTACGAGATTTTCGTTGTCTGTGATGAGGTTTACTCAGAATTGACCTATACAGGGGAAGCCCATGTATCTCTAGGAACCATGTTGAGAGACCAGGCTATTATCATCAATGGTTTGTCTAAATCGCATGCCATGACAGGTTGGCGTTTGGGGCTGATTTTCGCTCCTGCGACCTTCACAGCCCAGTTAATCAAGAGTCACCAGTACTTGGTTACTGCCGCAAATACTATGGCTCAACATGCTGCGGTGGAAGCCTTGACAGCTGGTAAAAACGATGCGGAGCCTATGAAGAAGGAATACATCCAGCGTCGTGATTATATTATCGAGAAAATGACTGCTCTTGGTTTTGAGATTATCAAACCAGACGGTGCCTTCTATATCTTTGCTAAGATTCCAGCGGGCTACAATCAAGATTCTTTTGCCTTTCTGAAGGATTTTGCTCAGAAGAAGGCCGTTGCCTTTATCCCTGGTGCTGCCTTTGGGCGTTATGGAGAAGGTTATGTTCGCCTATCTTATGCAGCCAGCATGGAGACTATCAAAGAAGCCATGAAACGGCTTGAGGAGTATATGAGAGAAGCATGATTCAGTCTATCACGAGTCAAGGCTTGGTGCTCTACAATCGTAACTTTCGTGAGGATGATAAGCTAGTCAAGATTTTTACAGAGCAGGCTGGCAAGCGCATGTTTTTTGTCAAACATGCTGGCCAGTCTAAGCTGGCACCTGTTATTCAGCCCTTGGTGCTGGCTCGATTTCTCTTACGAATCAATGATGAGGGGCTTAGCTACATTGAGGATTATCATGAGGTGATGACTTTTCCCAAGATTAATAGCGATCTCTTTGTCATGGCTTATGCGACCTACGTTGCAGCTCTTGCCGATGCTAGTTTGCAGGACAATCAGCAGGATGCTTCCTTGTTTGCTTTTTTACAAAAGACCTTGGAGTTGATGGAAGCGGGCTTGGATTATCAGGTTTTGACCAATATTTTTGAAATTCAAATCTTGACTCGATTTGGGATCAGCCTCAATTTTAATGAGTGTGTTTTTTGTCATCGGGTTGGTCAGGCTTTTGACTTTTCTTTCAAATATGGCGCCTGCCTCTGTCCAGAGCATTATCATGAAGATGAGAGACGTTGCCATCTCAATCCCAATATCCCTTATCTGCTCAATCAATTTCAAGCCATTGATTTTGAGACTTTGGAGACCATTTCGCTCAAGCCTGAAATCAAGCAAGAGCTACGCCAATTTATGGATCAACTCTACGAAGAGTATGTTGGGATTCACCTAAAATCAAAGAAATTTATTGATTCCCTAGCAGATTGGGGACAATTACTAAAAGAGGAAAACAAATGAAAAAAATCGCAGTAGATGCCATGGGGGGCGATTACGCACCTCAAGCCATCGTTGAGGGTGTCAATCAAGCCCTAGCTGACTTTTCAGATATTGAGGTTCAACTCTATGGAGATGAAGCTAAAATCAAGCAATATCTGACAGCGACAGAGCGCGTCAGCATTATCCATACGGATGAGAAGATTGATTCGGACGATGAACCTACGAGAGCTATTCGGAAGAAGAAAAATGCTAGTATGGTCTTGGCGGCCAAGGCTGTCAAAGAAGGCGAAGCAGATGCTGTTCTCTCAGCTGGGAATACAGGTGCTTTGTTGGCGGCAGGATTCTTCATCGTGGGTCGTATCAAGAATATCGATCGTCCTGGACTTATGTCAACATTGCCGACCGTTGATGGGAAAGGTTTTGACATGCTAGACCTTGGTGCTAATGCGGAAAATACAGCCCAACACCTCCACCAATACGCTGTCCTAGGTTCTTTCTATGCCAAGAATGTTCGTGGCATTGCTCAACCACGTGTTGGCTTGCTCAACAACGGAACAGAGAGTAGTAAGGGCGACCCGCTTCGCAAGGAAACCTATGAATTACTAGCGGCTGATGAAAGTTTAAACTTTATCGGAAACGTGGAAGCGCGTGATTTGATGAATGGCGTTGCGGATGTTGTCGTGGCAGATGGTTTCACGGGAAACGCTGTGCTCAAATCCATCGAAGGGACAGCCATGGGAATCATGAGCTTGCTCAAGACCGCTATTACAAGTGGAGGTCTGCGAGCGAAACTAGGTGCCCTCCTGCTCAAGGATAGCCTCAGAGGTTTGAAAAAACAGCTCAACTATTCAGATGTTGGTGGGGCAGTCTTGTTTGGTGTCAAAGCACCGGTTGTCAAGACTCATGGCTCAAGTGATGCCAAGGCTGTGTATAGTACAATCCGCCAGATTCGTACCATGCTAGAAACAGACGTAGTTGCCCAAACTGCGCGTGAATTTTCAGGAGAATAAAAGAGATGACAGAAAAAGAAATTTTTGACCGTATTGTGACCATTATCCAAGAGCGACAGGGAGAAGACTTTGTCGTGACAGAATCCTTGAGTCTGAAAGATGATTTGGATGCGGACTCAGTTGACTTGATGGAGTTTATCTTGACACTGGAAGATGAATTTAATATCGAAATCAGTGATGAGGAAATTGACCAACTCCAAAGTGTAGGAGATGTGGTTAAAATCATTCAAGCAAAATAGAAATCGGAGTTCCAAGGCATTTGCTTTGGAATTTTTCTTTGGTTCAAGTGACCGTTTAGGAACAGATTTAGTCTTTCTAGGGACAGGAGAGATATGAAAACAAATAAAGGATATAATGTAGTCAGAAAAATCAATCTCCAAAAAGGAGATAAGAAATGAAGATCAAATGAAAATATCAATTGATTTCTGTTAGAACAAAAAATGTTAATATAATCACAATTTTAATTGACTTTCCTTTTTTACAGGACTATAATGTAGATATAAAAAAGGATTTATTTTATAGTTGGGGGAAGGTGATGGCTATGTACTTTTTATAAACTAGTCTCTATCTTTTGTTCTTGGAAATTTTAGGAGTTCTATTTTGACTTCGTTTCTATTGGATTTTCTTGCTTTGGATTTATCTATTTTAGGAGGAAATGGCTATGAAAAAATCTAAACTACTTACACTTGGTTTGCTTGCAGGTGCTGGTCTACTTTTGTCTATCAACCAAGCACAAGCTGCAGATACTTGGGTTAAAAATGGTTCTGACTGGAATCTTTCTCAAGATGGCAGTCTCGCTAAAAATAAATGGGTACAAAACGCTGGTTCTTGGTACCACTTTGACGGTTCTGGTAAAATGCAGACAGGCTGGCTCAAAGATGGGAATACATGGTATTCGCTCGCAGACAGTGGCGCTATGCGTACTGGCTGGTACAAGGAAGGTAACACATGGTACTCACTTGCAAATAGTGGTGCTATGCGCACAGGTTGGTACAAAGAAGGGTCCACATGGTATTACCTCAAAGACAGTGGCGCTATGGCAACAGGATGGGCGACTGCAAATGGTCAATGGTCTTACTTTGAAAAATCAGGTGCAATGGTAGCAGATAGAGCTGTTCCAGCAAGCGATGGGGAAAGTTATGTCATTGGTAAGGATGGTTATATGTTAACCAGACTCCCAAGTCAGGTTGAACAATCTCAAGCGGATGATACAATTATCAGAAATATTGTTACTTTGTCTGACGGGTATGATTATTATCTTATTTATACAAAAAATGGAGTCATTGTTGAAAAGAATGCCTGGTACATCAAACCAGAGTTTAAAAAGTTTTCTAATAAATATGGGGATTACGTTTCCAATACGATGTTGGCTTTAACAGATAATAAAGATCAAGGACAGGAAATTGATCCTAAAGCTGTTATAAAGAATTTCCAAAACTTACCAAACAGGTATTACTTTGGGGCAGATGGTCGTCGCGTAACAAATTTACCAGAAATGACCACCTATTCAGAGATTAAAAAAGTTGGAAATGATGTCTATCTAGAAAATCCAGGTGCACGACTTTTTCTTGGAGCTACCAGCTTCACAATCAATAATAATAAACTATATCACTTAGATGGTGCTAATGGCAAACTCAAAACAGGTTATTTTGCATTGATTGATGATAGACCAAGTTCTCATCACTATCATATTCTTGTTTATGCAGACCAATCTGGTGAAATTCTTAAAATGAAACGATTGCCAACAGGAATTTCAGATTATCTTAATAAAGAAATTGACGGTTTCTACGGTCAAACTGTTAAAATCGATAGTAAGACAGGAAATGTTTCTGTTGTGAAATAAACTATCTGACAGAGTAAAACGAAAAAAGCGAACAGCTTTGTCTACTAGGAAGTCATGTTCATTTCGCTATAGAATAGGAGGAAATGGCTATGAAAAAATCTAAACTACTTACACTTGGTTTGCTTGCAGGTGCTGGTCTGCTTTTGTCAATCAATCAAGCACAGGCTGCAGATACTTGGGTTAAAAATGGCGCTGACTGGAATCTTTCTCAAGATGGCAGTCTCGCTAAGGATAAATGGGTGCAAAATGCTGGTTCTTGGTACCACTTTGACGGTTCTGGTAAAATGCAGACAGGCTGGCTCAAAGACGGAAATACATGGTATTCCCTAGCAGATAGTGGCGCTATGCGTACTGGCTGGTACAAGGAAGGTGGCACATGGTACTCTCTAGCAGATAGTGGCGCCATGCGTACAGGTTGGTACAAAGAAGGGGCTACATGGTATTACCTCAAAGGCAGTGGCGCTATGGCAACAGGATGGGCGACTGCAAATGGTAAATGGTCTTACTTTGAAAAATCAGGTGCTATGGTCGCAGACAGAGCTGTTCCAGCCAGCGATGGAGAAAGTTATATCATTGGTAAGGATGGCTATATGTTAACTTTAAAAAATAGCCCTTATAAAAATGATGATATTGTCCGTTTAGGCGATGGATATGAATATCTGATTAAAGCAAAATTTGACGGAAATAACTTTACTGATGTTATCGTGGCTAAAAACACTTGGTATATCAAGCCTGAAATCAAGAAGTTTTCCGACAAATATGGGGATGAAGTTTCAAATATAATCTTAGCTTTAGTAGATAATAAAGAAGAAGGACAAGAAATTGATCCTAAAGCTGTTATTCGTAATTTCCAAAATCTACCAGGTCGATATTACTTTGGAGCAGATGGTCGTAGAGTATTACCACTTCCAGAGATGACAACTAGATCAGAAATCAAAAAAGTTGGCAATGATCTTTATCTAGAAGACCCAGGTGTACGACTTAGACTTCCATCTACTGACTTCACAATCAATAACAATAAACTATACCATTTAGATAATGGACAAGGTAAGCTTAAAACAGGTTACTTTGTATTGATTGATGACGGTATGTCTACACCCCACTATCACTTACTTGTATATGCAGACCAATCTGGTGAGGTTCTTAAGATGAAACGCTTGCCATCAAAATTTATAGATTATCGTGATAAAGAAATCGATGGTTTCTATGGTCAAAAAATTAAGATTACACAACCAAATAAGAATGAATATTACAAGGTTCTTGTGGTAAAATAAATAGATAAGCAATCTTCACAACGAATATAAAATTAAAACGTGCAAATCATTTTCAAGAGGCTTTAGATTTCTTGTATTTTAAAAGAAACTAAGGCCTTTTGTGGATTTATAAGGGGATAGAGAGGATATAAAATTATGAAAAGGAGTTTGTCATGAAAATGAAAAATACATTTGTAGAATTGGAACAATTTGAAGATATTTACAGTTGGTGATATCTATTCCCAAAGCAAAGCTAGTGTTTTGCTACTAATGGGTTAATTAAACGGATTTATGATTATATTACTTGAATTTTTAGTGTTTATATTGATTTTAATCAATATTTTAGCTCCTCCGATTTATCTAGGTAGTCAACTCTCTAAAGCATTTTATGACAAACGCTCTATATTTCTTTGGGTAGTTTTTCATCTATTTGCTACCTTCGTTTTTCCGAGTTTCTTGCATGTTGCCAATTTATTATTCTTTTATATAATATTTTGGATTGTGTTAAAGAAAAAGAAGAAGGAAGCTCTCTTTCTTGCCCTTTATCTATTTATGTTTTATCAAAGTATTCGATATTTGGTTTTGACATTTATAATACGATTGATATTTGACTACTCTGAACTATCTGATTTCTTGCATAGTGGATTTGATTCTGTATTTAGTTTGATTTCGTTGTTTTTGTCTGTTGTCATTTTAAGACGATGGGGAATTGATTTCAATATATTATTTTTAGATAAATTTCAATCGTTAGTGACGAAAAGTATGTGGATCTTATCCTTATTGTTTGGTTTCAGACTGTTTTCATCCATCATGTCTGGAGGATGTAATCCTTTCTACGTTCGTTTTGATACGACCATTTCTCTCTTGATTTTCATTCTCTTTTTCTCTTGGCTCTTTTACATCAAGCATTTGGAGCAGGTTTATCGTGATGAGCAGACCATTCAGAGACAGGAAGATGAAAATCGTTCCTTGCAAGGGATGGTGGATAAGCTAGGTCATCTCTATGATGAGGTTCGCGGTTTTCGTCATGATTTTGCAGGGATTGTCGCCAGTATGGAGCCTGCTATAGCTAATCAAGATATGGCTGAGGTTTCTACCATCTATCAAGATGTTTTTCTAAAGACTAATGAAAAGCTGAGGAAGGCGGACTACACAGCCTTTAATCTTCACAATATTCATGATATAGCCATTCGTAATACCTTGGCAAAAGCCATGATTGTGGCAGATAATCAGGGAATTCATTTTAGTTTGGAGACGGTGGGGGTCGTAGAAGAGCTGGCATTACCTATGTTGGAGGCTATCCGTATCCTCTCTATCCTCACGACAAATGCCTTAGAGGCAGCCAGTGAGGCTGAAAATCCGCAGATTCGGGTTGCTTTGTTGGCAGGTGATAGGAGTGTCCGTTTTATCATTGAAAACACTCGTAAGAAAGAAGAACTGAATCCCAGCATTCTCAGTCAAAAGGGTTACTCTACCAAGGGAAACCACAGTGGACTGGGCTTGGCAACCTTGGAGGATATGGTTTTTAATTATGATTTAAACTTAGATACTCAGCTAGGAGAGACGACTTTTAGACAAGATTTAGAATTACCATTTAAGGGGTGAGAAACGAGGGGGAGAGGAATGAGAATTTTAGTTTTGGAAGACGATAGAGTCCAGCAGGGACGGATAGAGCAGACTTTACTAGATATTGGTCGCTCTCGCAATTTGAGATTGGAAATTGATATTGCCAAAAACTATGGAGATGTTGAAAAGTATTCTCAGTATTTTGACCATTACCAACTCTATTTATTGGATTTAGAGATTGATGGAGAGCGTGATTGGATAGTATGATTTTGACTTTTATTAAGGAAACTCTATTTGCTTTATTGTTGATAGTCTCCATTATAATTCCTCCAATCTATCTAGGTTACCAAATTACACCGGAATTTCGTAAAAAGAGATACATAGTCTATTTACTAATGATGCAAGCAATAGCTGGTAAAACTTTTTTTGAAATTATGTATTTGGAAGTTTTAATCTTTTTTTACCTTATTTTCTATATGAAAGGGAAGAAAAAGGGGGAGTCTTTATTTCTTTCGCTCTATCTTTTTAGTTTTTATCAGAGTATTCGTTATTTATTGGTATTGTTCTATATTCGGATGCTAGATATAGATATGCTATCAGAAGTAGGAAATGGGATTGTTAACTCTTCTTTTTCCCTATTAGCTATCGTACTAACAGTAGTTATGATGAAGCGCTGGTCTTTGGATTTGGATTTATTTTTTTCAGATGCTTTCAAAACCCACTATCGTAAGAGTTTTTTCATTATCCTACCTCTGACTGTGTTTAGGATATTCTCTTCGTTTATGACCAATAGAAATAGTTCTTTCTACGTTCGATTTGACACGACCATTTCTCTTCTGATTTTCATTCTCTTTTTCTCTTGGCTCTTTTATATCAAGCATTTGGAGCAGGTTTATCGTGATGAGCAAACCATTAAGAGACAGGAAGATGAAAATCGTTCCTTGCAAGGGATGGTGGACAAGCTAGGTCATCTCTATGATGAGGTTCGAGGTTTCCGTCATGATTTTGCGGGAATTGTCGCCAGTATGGAGCCTGCCATAGCGAATCAAGATATGACTGAAGTTTCTACCATTTATCAAGATGTCTTTCTAAAGACCAATGAAAAGCTGAGGAAGGCGGACTACACAGCCTTTAATCTTCACAATATTCATGATATAGCCATTCGTAATACCTTGGCAAAAGCCATGATTGTGGCAGATAATCAGGGAATTCATTTTAGTTTGGAGACGGTGGGGGTCGTAGAAGAGCTGGCATTGCCGATGTTGGAGGCTATCCGTATCCTCTCTATCCTCACGACAAATGCCTTAGAGGCAGCGAGCGAGGCTGAAAATCCGCAGATTCGGGTTGCTTTGTTGGCAGGCGATAGGAGTGTCCGTTTTATCATTGAAAACACTCGTAAGAAAGAAGAGCTAAATCCCAGCATTCTCAGTCAAAAGGGTTATTCGACCAAGGGAAACCACAGTGGACTGGGCTTAGCGACCTTGGAGGATATGGTTTTTCATTATGATTTAAACTTAGATACCCAGCTAGGAGAGACGACTTTTAGACAAGATTTAGAATTGCCATTTAAGTATGAGAAATGAGGGGGAGAGGAATGAGAATTTTAGTTTTGGAAGATGATAGAGTCCAGCAGGGGCGTATAGAGCAGACTTTACTAGATATTGGTCGCTCTCGCAATTTAAGATTGGAAATTGATATTGCCAAAAACTATGGGGATGTTGAAAAGTATTCTCAGTATTTTGACCATTATCAGCTCTATTTATTGGATTTAGAGATTGATGGAGAGCGTGAACGGGGCTTTCAGGTTGCTCAACAGGTTCGGGAGCGGGATCCTTTTACAAGCATTGTCTTTGTGTCCACGCACTCGGAGGCCTTGCCTCTAGCTTTTCGCTACCACTTGTCTGCCTTGGATTTTATTTCCAAGGATCAGCCTGAGGAGGATTACCGTCATCAGCTGGAGCGCTGTCTGGACTATGTACTGGCAGTGGACAAGAGGGAAAATATGCGTCTCTTCACCTATAGTTTTGAGGGAAGACGTGGCTTTACTCTGCCCTACCATGAGATTTTAGCCTTTGAAACCTCAGTGGAATCCCACCGTATCAAGGTTTATTATGCCAATCATTCTATCAAGACCATTTATGGCAGTCTCAAGGATATCGCTGCAAAGGCTGAAAAAGATTACTTTGTCTATGCCAATCGCAATACTTTAGTCAGTTTACAGGCAATTGAAGAGATGACTGCCACAGAAGTGACCTTGTTAGAAGGCTTGCATTTTCCCGTATCACGGACAGCCAGAAGAACCCTTAAAAAACATCTCAATGTCTAATATCTGTTAGACTTGAATGAGTTTATCAATAAGAATGTCGGAAAATTTTCTGATATTCTTATTTTTTTGACTTCTTTTTCGAATAGATAAGTAAGAGGAAAAGGAAGGAGTTTGCTATAAAAACATTTTTATTAGCTTTTGCTGAGGGTTATTTTATCGTATCGCTCATAATCTACATCGCAACGTATTTGATTTTGAAAAATCCGATCAATACCCTATTTTATCCAGAAATTTACCCTGTTTTATTTGGGATCTTTTATCTAGGATATAAGTCCAATAGAAAGCAAGTAGAGTAAGTAGCTAAGAATGACTTGTTAGTCTGCGCTGAAAATAGCTAGGCTAGGATCTCAGAATGCATCACATTGGAGTTTAATATGAAATTTGTTAAATCAATACTGAAAGTTTGGCCTGAAATTATGGTATTACTTAGTTCAATGTCTTATATCATCATCAGATTAGTAGCTGACATAAATAAAGTATCTTTACCTACTTGGTTTGATAATTCTAATATACCCACGGTTGCATTATTTATGATGGTATTCATTCTTTTATATAGAAGTAAAGAAAAAAAGAATAGATAAATTTGAAGCAGTAGACGCTCTATAGGGAATAGGTGTCTTATAGTAACGAATCAAAAAAAGGAGTAACTATGAATCGTAATTTAGAACGGTGTTATCTATTCTGACTGTGAATAGATCATACCAGAGTGGCTTAGAAATAGCAGGGACATTAGTAATTGAAGTAATAAATAGGATGTCATAAATGTTACTATCAATGATTTATTTGTTCCAAGCTTGCCTAGGGTGTCAGTAAAAATCAATTTCCTTTCATACCATATTTTTAGTAGGTAGGACGCTTGTTCTGCCTATTTTTTTATCTCAAAAGTGCAGTTGGGAGGGAGATAGGCGCATTTGGGGAGGAAGTCCAGTTTTTGTTTGGTGTTTGGGGTAAGATAGTTATTATCAGATGAGTTTAGGAAAAGGAGATGAATATGAAATTTGGGAAAAGTCACTATCGTCCGCAGGTGGATCAGATGGACTGCGGTGTAGCTTCATTAGCCATGGTTTTTGGCTACTATGGTAGTTATTATTCTTTGGCTCACTTGCGAGAATTGGCTAAGACGACCATGGATGGGACGACGGCTTTGGGCTTGGTCAAGGTGGCAGAGGAGATTGGCTTTGAGACGCGGGCTATCAAGGCAGATATGACGCTCTTTGACTTGCCAGATTTGACTTTTCCTTTTGTTGCCCATGTGCTTAAGGAAGGGAAACTGCTCCACTACTATGTGGTGACTGGGCAGGATAAGGATAGCATTCATATTGCCGATCCAGATCCTGGGGTGAAATTGACCAAACTGCCACGTGAGCGTTTTGCGGAAGAATGGACAGGAGTGACTCTGTTTATGGCACCTAGTCCAGACTACAAGCCTCATAAGGATCAAAAGAATGGTCTACTCTCTTTTATTCCTATATTAGTGAAGCAGCGTGGCTTGATTGCTAATATCGTTTTGGCAACACTCTTGGTAACCTTGATTAACATTGTGGGTTCTTATTATCTGCAGTCTATCATTGATACCTATGTGCCGGATCAGATGCGTTCGACACTGGGGATTATTTCTATTGGGCTGGTGATTGTTTATATTCTTCAACAAATCTTGTCTTATGCTCAGGAGTATCTCTTACTTGTTTTGGGGCAACGCTTGTCGATTGATGTGATTTTATCCTATATCAAGCATGTTTTTCACCTGCCTATGTCTTTCTTTGCGACACGCAGAACAGGGGAAATCGTGTCTCGTTTTACGGATGCTAACAGTATCATTGACGCGCTGGCTTCGACCATTCTTTCAATTTTCCTAGATGTGTCAACGGTTGTCATTATTTCTCTTGTTTTATTTTCACAAAATACCAATCTCTTTTTCATGACTTTATTGGCACTTCCTATATATACAGTGATTATCTTTGCCTTTATGAAGCCGTTTGAAAAGATGAATCGGGATACCATGGAAGCCAATGCGGTTCTGTCTTCTTCTATCATCGAGGACATCAATGGTATTGAGACTATCAAGTCTTTGACCAGTGAAAGTCAACGTTACCAAAAGATTGACAAGGAATTTGTAGATTATCTGAAAAAATCCTTTACCTATAGTCGAGCAGAGAGTCAGCAAAAGGCTCTGAAAAAGGTTGCCCATCTCTTGCTTAATGTCGGCATTCTCTGGATGGGGGCTGTTCTGGTCATGGATGGAAAAATGAGTTTGGGGCAGTTGATTACCTATAATACCTTGTTGGTTTACTTTACCAATCCTTTGGAAAATATCATCAATCTGCAAACCAAGCTTCAGACAGCGCAGGTTGCCAATAACCGTCTGAATGAGGTTTATCTGGTAGCTTCTGAGTTTGAGGAGAAGAAAACAGTTGAGGATTTGAGCTTGATGAAGGGAGATATGGACTTCAAGCAGGTTTACTATAAGTATGGCTATGGTCGAGATGTCTTGTCGGATATCAATTTGACTATTCCGCAGGGTTCTAAGGTGGCTTTTGTGGGGATTTCGGGGTCAGGTAAGACGACCTTAGCCAAGATGATGGTTAATTTTTACGATCCAAGTCAGGGAGAGATTAGTCTGGGTGGTGTCAATCTCAATCAGATTGATAAAAAGGCTCTGCGTCAGTATATCAACTATCTGCCTCAACAGCCCTATGTATTTAATGGAACGATTTTGGACAATCTTCTTTTGGGAGCCAAGGAGGGAACGACACAGGAAGATATCTTACGGGCGGTCGAATTGGCAGAGATTCGGGAGGACATTGAGCGCATGCCACTGAATTATCAGACAGAGTTGACTTCGGATGGGGCAGGGATCTCAGGTGGTCAACGTCAGAGAATTGCTCTGGCGCGTGCTCTCTTGACAGATGCACCGGTCTTGATTTTGGACGAGGCGACCAGCAGTTTGGATATTCTGACAGAGAAGCGAATTGTCGATAATCTTATGACTTTAGACAAGACCTTGATTTTCATCGCCCACCGCTTGACTATTGCTGAGCGGACAGAGAAGGTTGTTGTCTTGGATCAGGGCAAGATTGTTGAAGAAGGAAATCATGCTGATTTGCTTGCACAGGGTGGCTTTTACGCCCATTTGGTCAATAGCTAGAAAGAGGAGAGGATGAAACCAGAATTTTTAGAAAGTGCGGAGTTTTATAATCGTCGTTACCATAATTTTTCCAGTCGGGTGATTGTCCCCATGTTCCTTCTGCTCGTGTTTTTGCTTGGCTTTGCAATATTTGCAGAGAAGGAGATGAGTTTGTCTACTAGAGCTACTGTTGAGCCTAGTCGAATCCTTGCAAATATCCAGTCAACTAGCAATAATCGGATTCTTGTCAATCATTTGGAAGAAAATAAGCTGGTTAAAAAGGGAGAACTGTTGGTTCAATATCAAGAAGGGGCAGAGGGTGTCCAAGCGGAGGCCTATGCTAGTCAGTTGGACATGCTTAAGGATCAAAAAAAGCAATTGGAGTATTTGCAAAAGAGTCTGCAAGAAGGGGAGAACCACTTTCCAGAGGAGGATAAATTTGGCTACCAAGCCACCTTTCGTGACTACCTCAGCCAAGCGGCTAGTCTTAGGGCTAGTACATCGCAACAAAATGAGACCATCGCGTCCCAGAATGCAGCAGCTAGCCAAACCCAAGACGAAATCGGCAATCTCATCAGCCAAACAGAGGCTAAAATTCGCGATTACCAGACAGCTAAGTCAGCTATTGAAACAGGCGCTTCCTTGGCCAGTCAGAATCTAGCCTACTCTCTCTATCAGTCCTACAAGTCTCAGGGCGAGGAAAATCCCCAAGCAAAATCTCAGGCTGTTGCGCAGGTTGAAGCGCAGCTCTCTCAGTTAGAATCCAGTCTTGCTACTTACCGTATTCAGTATGCAGGTTCGGGTGCCCAACAAGCCTATGCGTCAGGCTTAAGCAGTCAATTGGAGTCTCTCAAATCCCAACACTTGGCAAAAGTTGGTCAGGAATTGACCCTTCTAGACCAGAAAATCTTGGAGGTGGAGTCAGGTAAGAAGGTACAGGGAAATCTTTTGGACAAGGGGAAAATTACGGCGAGTGAGGATGGGGTGCTTCATCTTAATCCTGAGACCAGTGATTCTACCATGGTTGCAGAGGGGGCTCTACTAGCCCAACTCTATCCATCTTTGGAAAGAGAAGGGAAAGCCAAACTAACAGCTTATCTTAGTTCAAAAGATGTAGCAAGGATCAAGGTCGGTGATTCTGTTCGCTATACGACGACTCATGATGCCAAGAATCAACTTTTCCTAGATTCTACTATTACAAGTATTGATACGACAGCTACTAAGACTGAGAAAGGGAATTTCTTTAAAATCGAGGCGGAGACTAATCTAACTTCTGAGCAGGCTGAAAAACTTCGATATGGGGTGGAAGGTCGTCTGCAGATGATTACGGGCAAGAAAAGTTACCTACGTTATTATTTGGATCAATTTTTGAATAAAGAGTAATGTTCGTGTTTTTAGAGTTAAATGATTTTAAAACTGTGAGAAATCTTTTTCTTGCGGTTTTTTCTTTATGATTTTTGAGGTTACTACGTTATTTATTCGGTTAAATTCTTGTAATTTTAGGTTTTTTGTGGTAAAATGTGCTCAAGTAATACGAAAGGCGAACTTTAAAATGTCAAAACAATTGATCTATTCGGGAAAAGCTAAAGATATCTATACAACTGAGGATGAAAATCTTATTATTTCAACTTACAAGGACCAGGCGACTGCTTTCAATGGTGTTAAGAAGGAGCAGATTGCGGGCAAAGGAGTGTTGAATAATCAGATTTCATCTTTTATTTTTGAGAAATTAAATGCGGCTGGTGTGGCGACTCACTTTGTGGAGAAACTTTCAGACACGGAACAACTCAATAAAAAGGTTAAGATTATTCCTCTGGAAGTCGTGCTTCGCAACTATACAGCTGGTTCCTTTTCAAAACGTTTTGGCGTAGACGAAGGTATTGCATTTGAGACTCCGATTGTCGAATTTTACTACAAAAATGATGATTTGGATGACCCGTTTATCAATGACGAACATGTGAAATTCCTACAGATTGCGGATGACCAGCAGATTGCCTACTTGAAGGAAGAAACGCGTCGTATCAATGAACTTTTGAAAGGCTGGTTTGCTGAGATTGGGCTTAAGTTGATTGACTTTAAGCTAGAGTTCGGTTTTGACAAGGATGGCAAGATTATCTTGGCAGATGAATTTTCACCAGATAATTGCCGTTTGTGGGATGCAGATGGCAACCACATGGATAAGGATGTTTTCCGTAGGGGACTAGGTGAATTAACCGATGTTTATGAAGTTGTTTGGGAGAAGCTGCAAGGTTTGAAATAATCTGTTTGCAACGGAAAACCTTCGTCTCTCAACTAAAAGGACTCAGGCTGAAAAGGTCCCCCAGACCTTTTCACTCCGTAGGGGATTGGGAGAACTAACAGATGTTTACGAGATTGTCTGGGAAAAGTTGCAGGGTTTGAAATAACAACCTCAAGGTCGTTGGAACATTGTAAAAGCTGAAATAAAGGAATAAGGATTGATGGATAAACGTATTTTTGTAGAGAAAAAGGCTGATTTTCAGGTCAAGTCAGAGAGTTTAGTAAGAGAGCTCCAGCACAACTTGGGACTTTCAAGCTTGAAAAGTATTCGCATCGTGCAAGTTTATGATGTATTTGACTTGGCAGAGGACCTGTTTGCACCTGCAGAGAAACATATTTTCTCTGAGCAGGTGACAGACCATGTTTTGGACGAAACGGCTGTGCAGGCGGATCTTGCCAACTATGCTTTCTTTGCGATTGAAAGCCTACCAGGGCAGTTTGACCAGCGTGCAGCATCTTCACAGGAAGCCTTGCTTTTGCTGGGAAGTTCTAGTGACGTGACGGTTAATACAGCACAATTGTACTTGGTCAATAAGGATATTGATGTGACGGAATTAGAAGCGGTCAAGAACTATCTGCTCAATCCAGTTGATTCTCGTTTTAAGGACATCACGACAGGGATTGCCAAGCAGGAGTTTTCAGAGTCAGACAAGACCATTCCAAACTTAGATTTCTTTGAAACTTATACGGCAGAAGATTTTGCACAGTATAAGGCAGAGCAAGGATTGGCAATGGAAGTGGATGACCTTCTCTTCATTCAAGATTACTTTAAGTCCATTGGACGTGTGCCTACGGAAACAGAACTCAAGGTTTTGGATACTTACTGGTCTGATCACTGTCGTCACACGACTTTTGAGACTGAGTTGAAGCACATCGACTTTTCAGCTTCTAAATTCCAAAAACAATTGCAGGCAACCTATGAAAAATATATTGCCATGCGTGAGGAATTAGGTCGTTCTGAAAAACCACAAACCTTGATGGATATGGCGACTATTTTCGGTCGTTATGAGCGTGTTAATGGACGTTTGGACGATATGGAAGTGTCAGACGAAATCAATGCTTGCTCAGTAGAAATCGAAGTGGATGTTAATGGTGTGAAAGAACCATGGCTTCTCATGTTCAAGAATGAAACCCACAATCACCCAACAGAAATCGAACCATTTGGTGGGGCTGCTACCTGTATCGGTGGAGCCATTCGTGATCCATTGTCAGGTCGTTCCTACGTTTATCAAGCTATGCGTATCTCGGGTGCTGGTGATATTACAGCACCGATTTCGGAAACTCGTGCTGGAAAATTACCACAACAAGTCATTTCTAAGACAGCGGCTCATGGTTATTCTTCTTACGGGAATCAGATTGGGCTTGCGACGACCTACGTTCGTGAATACTTCCACCCAGGCTTTGTAGCTAAACGCATGGAGCTAGGTGCTGTTGTTGGTGCGGCTCCTAAGTGCAACGTTGTCCGAGAAAAACCGGAAGCGGGAGATGTGATTATTCTCCTTGGTGGCAAGACAGGACGTGATGGTGTCGGTGGTGCGACAGGTTCTTCTAAGGTTCAAACAGTTGAGTCTGTTGAGACTGCTGGAGCTGAGGTTCAAAAAGGGAATGCCATCGAAGAACGCAAGATTCAGCGCCTCTTCCGTAATGGTGATGTGACCCGTCTTATCAAGAAGTCTAATGACTTTGGTGCTGGTGGTGTCTGTGTAGCCATCGGTGAATTGGCAGACGGTCTTGAAATCGATCTCAACAAAGTACCTCTTAAATACCAAGGATTGAATGGTACCGAAATTGCCATTTCTGAATCTCAAGAACGGATGGCGGTCGTGGTTCGCCCAGAAGACGTAGATGCCTTCGTTTTAGAATGTAACAAAGAAAATATTGACGCTGTTGTTGTTGCGACAGTGACTGAAAAACCAAATCTAGTCATGCACTGGAATGGTGAAACCATCGTGGACTTGGAGCGTCGTTTCCTTGATACCAATGGTGTGCGCGTGGTCGTCGATGCCAAGGTTGTGGACAAGGATGTCAAGCTCCCAGAAGAGCACACAACAAACTCTGATACACTTGAAGCTGATATCCTTGCGGTTCTATCTGATTTGAATCATGCGAGTCAAAAAGGATTACAGACTATCTTTGACTGCTCTGTTGGACGCTCAACGGTTAATCACCCACTTGGTGGTCGTTACCAACTCACACCAACTGAGGCATCTGTGCAGAAATTACCAGTTCAACACGGTGTGACTCATACTGCGTCAGTCATGGCTCAAGGATTCAATCCATATGTAGCAGAATGGTCTCCATACCACGGTGCTGCTTATGCTGTTATCGAAGCGACAGCTCGTTTGGTGGCTGCTGGTGCCAACTGGTCTAAGGCTCGTTTCTCTTACCAAGAGTATTTCGAACGCATGGACAAACAAGCTGAGCGTTTTGGTCAGCCAGTAGCAGCTCTCCTAGGCTCTATCGAGGCACAAATTCAGCTTGGTTTGCCATCTATCGGTGGTAAGGACTCCATGTCTGGTACCTTTGAAGAATTGACAGTACCACCTACCTTGGTTGCCTTTGGTGTGGCAACAGCAGATAGCCGTAAGGTGCTTTCTCCTGAGTTCAAGACTGCTGGGGAAAATATCTACTACATCCCAGGCCAAGCACTCTCAGCAGAGATTGATTTTGACTTGATTAAGTCTAATTTTGCTCAGTTTGAAGACATCCAAGCTGGTCACAAAGTAACAGCAGCTTCAGCTGTTAAATACGGTGGTATTATTGAAAGTTTGGCACTTGCTACTTTTGGGAATCATATCGGTGCAGAAGTAATCTTGCCTGAACTTGAAAGTTCTTTGACAGCACAATTGGGCGGATTTGTCTTCACATCGCCTGAAGAAATTGCTAGAGTAGAGAAAATCGGTCAAACGAAAGCAGACTTTACACTCCTTGTCAACAGTGTGAAGCTAGATGGACAGAAACTTGACAGTGCCTTCCAAGGCAAATTGGAAGAAGTTTACCCAACAGAGTTTGCCCAAGCCAAAGAACTGGCTGAAGTGCCAGCTGTGGTATCAGATGTTGTGATTAAAGCAAAAGAAAAGGTTGAAAAACCTATGGTCTATATCCCAGTCTTCCCAGGAACCAACTCAGAATATGACTCTGCTAAAGCCTTTGAGAAAGAAGGTGCAGAAGTTAACTTGGTGCCATTTGTGACCTTGAATGAAGAGGCTATTGTCAAGTCAGTCGAAACTATGGTTGACAACATCGGAAAGGCTAACATTCTCTTCTTTGCAGGTGGATTCTCAGCTGCGGACGAGCCAGATGGTTCCGCTAAGTTTATCGTCAACATCCTGCTCAATGAAAAAGTGCGTGCAGCTATTGATAGCTTTATC
Organism: Streptococcus bovismuti; assembly: GCF_042436615.2. Taxonomy (GTDB): domain Bacteria; phylum Bacillota; class Bacilli; order Lactobacillales; family Streptococcaceae; genus Streptococcus. Next base: position 19,978 of record NZ_JBHMFR020000008.1, read on the forward strand.
GCTCGTGGTGGCTTGATTATCGGTATCTGTAATGGATTCCAGGCTCTCGTCAAATCAGGTCTTCTTCCATACGGAAACTTTGAAGATGCTAGCAGTACTAGTCCAACCCTCTTCTACAATGATGCCAACCAACACGTGGCCAAGATGGTAGAAACTCGAATTGCCAATACCAACTCACCATGGCTTGCTGGAGTGGAAGTTGGTGAGATTCATGCCATTCCTGTTTCGCACGGTGAAGGGAAATTTGTCGTGACGGCTGAGGAATTCGCTGAGCTCCGTGACAATGGACAAATTTTCAGCCAATATGTTGACTTTGATGGAAAACCAAGTATGGATTCTAAGTACAATCCGAATGGTTCTGTCCATGCCATCGAAGGAATTACCAGCAAGAACGGCCAAATCATCGGTAAGATGGGACACTCAGAACGTTATGAAGACGGTCTTTTCCAAAACATCCCAGGCAATAAAGACCAGCACCTGTTCTCGTCAGCGGTTAAATATTTCACTGGAAAATAAGACTTGCAGATTTTCTAATAGATAGCATCAGTAATGTAGAAGTCATGTAGATTTATCTCTTGATGATTGCAAATGAAAATTAGGTATAAAAAATGACATACGAAGTAAAATCTCTTAATGAAGAATGTGGTGTTTTCGGTATCTGGGGACATCCAGATGCTGCTAAATTGACCTATTTTGGGCTCCACAGTCTTCAGCACCGTGGTCAGGAGGGGGCAGGAATCCTCTCCAATGACCAGGGACAATTGAAGCGTCATCGTGATATGGGCCTTCTATCAGAAGTCTTCAGAAATCCTGCTAATTTGGATAAATTGACAGGAACTGGAGCGATTGGACACGTGCGTTATGCGACTGCTGGCGAAGCTTCTGTAGATAACATCCAGCCTTTCCTCTTCCGTTTTCACGATATGCAGTTTGGCTTGGCTCATAATGGGAACCTGACCAATGCGGCCTCTCTCAAGAAAGAATTGGAAGAACGAGGAGCGATTTTCAGCGCGACTTCGGACTCGGAAATCTTGGCTCACCTCATTCGTCGTAGTCACAATCCTAGTCTGATGGGCAAAATCAAGGAAGCACTCAGTCTTGTCAAAGGTGGTTTTGCCTATATTTTGCTGTTTGAAGATAAGTTGATTGCGGCTCTTGACCCAAATGGTTTTCGTCCTCTTTCAATCGGTAAAATGGCTAACGGAGCCGTCGTAGTATCATCTGAAACATGTGCTTTTGAGGTTATTGGTGCAGAATGGATTCGCGATTTGAAGCCAGGTGAGATTGTGATCATTGATGACAAGGGAATCCAGTATGATAGCTATACGGATGATACTCAGCTTGCGATTTGTTCTATGGAGTATATCTATTTTGCCCGCCCTGATTCTAATATCCACGGTGTCAATGTCCATACGGCTCGTAAACGTATGGGTGCCCAATTGGCGCGTGAATTCAAGCATGAGGCGGATATAGTGGTCGGTGTGCCCAATTCTTCCCTAAGCGCGGCTATGGGATTTGCGGAAGAATCTGGTTTGCCAAATGAAATGGGTCTTATCAAGAACCAATACACGCAACGTGCCTTTATCCAACCGACTCAAGAATTGCGGGAGCAAGGGGTACGTATGAAACTCTCTGCTGTTTCAGGTGTTGTCAAAGGCAAGCGCGTGGTTATGGTGGATGATTCCATTGTTCGTGGAACAACCTCTCGACGTATTGTTCAGCTCCTGAAAGAAGCAGGGGCGACTGAGGTTCACGTTGCTATCGGTAGTCCAGCGCTAGCTTATCCATGTTTCTACGGGATTGATATCCAGACGCGTCAGGAGCTGATAGCTGCCAATCATACGGTTGAAGAAACTCGCCAAATCATTGGAGCGGACAGTCTGACTTATCTCTCTGTTGAGGGATTGATTGATTCGATTGGGATTGAAACAGATGCGCCAAATGGTGGTCTCTGTGTTGCTTACTTTGACGGTGACTACCCAACACCTCTCTATGACTACGAAGAGGACTACCGTCGAAGTTTGGAAGAAAAGACCAGTTTTTACAAATAGATGACAGATCTTCTGTTAAAGAAAAGGAAAAATAAAATGGCAAATAAAAATGCGTACGCTCAATCTGGTGTGGATGTTGAAGCGGGTTATGAAGTTGTTGAACGGATTAAAAAGCACGTGGCTCGTACGGAGCGTGCAGGTGTCATGGGAGCTCTGGGTGGCTTTGGTGGTATGTTTGACCTTTCAAAAACAGGTGTCAAAGAACCCGTCTTGATTTCAGGAACTGATGGTGTCGGAACCAAGCTCATGCTGGCTATCAAGTACGACAAGCACGATACCATCGGTCAGGACTGTGTAGCCATGTGTGTCAATGATATCATCGCTGCGGGTGCGGAGCCCCTCTATTTCCTTGACTACGTAGCGACAGGGAAGAATGAACCAGCTAAGCTAGAACAAGTTGTCGCTGGTGTGGCAGAAGGTTGTGTGCAGGCAGGTGCTGCCCTCATTGGTGGGGAAACGGCTGAAATGCCTGGCATGTACGGCGAAGATGAATATGACTTGGCTGGTTTTGCGGTTGGTGTGGCTGAAAAATCTCAAATCATTGACGGTTCAAAGGTGGCAGAAGGAGATGTTCTTCTCGGACTTGCTTCAAGTGGGATTCATTCCAATGGTTACTCTCTCGTCCGTCGTGTCTTTGCGGATTACACAGGTGATGAAATCTTGCCAGAATTGGAAGGCAAGCAACTCAAGGAAGTTCTTCTTGAGCCGACTCGTATCTATGTCAAGGCTGTCTTACCACTCATCAAGGAAGGGTTGGTCAACGGCATTGCCCACATCACAGGTGGTGGCTTTATTGAGAATGTCCCTCGTATGTTTGCAGCTGACTTGGCTGCTGAGATTGAAGAAGACAAGGTTCCGGTGCTTCCAATTTTCAAAGCCCTTGAAAAATACGGTCAGATCAAACACGAAGAAATGTTTGAAATCTTCAATATGGGTGTGGGACTTATGCTAGCAGTTAGCCCTGAAAATGTAATTCGTGTCAAGGAATTGTTGGATGAACCAGTCTATGAAATTGGTCGCATCGTCAAGAAAGAAAACGAAAGTGTCATCATCAAATGAAAAAAATAGCGGTTTTTGCCTCTGGTAATGGCTCAAATTTTCAGGTGATAGCGGAACGATTTCCAGTAGAGTTTGTCTTTTCAGACCATCGTGACGCCTATGTGCTCGAACGTGCAGACAAGCTCGGCGTTCTATCCTATGCTTTTGAACTCAAGGAGTTTGAGAGCAAGGCAGACTACGAAGCAGCCCTTGTCGAACTCTTGGAAGAGCACCAGATTGACTTGGTTTGTCTAGCTGGCTATATGAAAATCGTTGGGCCAACCTTATTGGCAGCCTATGAAGGCCGAATCATCAACATTCATCCAGCCTACCTGCCAGAATTTCCAGGAGCTCATGGGATTGAGGACGCTTGGAATGCTGGCGTTGCTGAGAGCGGCGTGACCATTCATTGGGTGGATTCAGGTGTGGATACAGGAAAGGTTATCAAACAAGTGCGCGTGCCACGGTTAGCTGATGATACCATTGAAAGTTTTGAAACTCGGATTCATGAGGCGGAGTACAAGTTGTATCCAGAGGTGCTGGATGGCTTGGGAGTGGAGAGAAGATAAGAAGTAAATCAAGTTTTGATTGCGCAATCTTATTAGGAGAAAAAATGATTGAACTGAAATTAGTAGATGAGAGCAGTTTTCAGGCAGTGCTGGATTTGAAAATATCTGAAGCTGATGAACGAGCACGTTTCGTGGCTCCAAATGTACGCTCTTTAGCTGACGCATGGCTCTACCGGGAAAATGAAGATGTGTTTCCGAGGGCAATCTATTGGGATAAGCAAGTGGTTGGCTTTCTCCTGCTGGAAATAGACAAGGATGAAGCGGAATACTTTATCTGGCGGATAATGATTGGTCAGCAGTACCAAGGAAGAGGTTATGGTCGAAAAGCCTTAGAAGTTCTAATCAAAGAGGCTCAGATGGATAGAGTCTGCAGTCATATTGTTGCAGATTATGTGGTTGGAAATGAAAAAATGAAGCACCTGCTGACTAGTCTTGGTTTTCAGGAAACAGGATTTATAGAAGAAAATAACGAAGTCGCTATGCGCTTGGACTTAAAGAAAGAGGAATAGAATGACGAAAAAAGCCTTAATCAGCGTCTCAGATAAAGCGGGCATTGTTGAATTTGCCCAAGAACTTAAAAAACTTGGTTGGGAGATTATCTCGACGGGTGGGACCAAGGTTGCCCTTGATAATGCTGGGGTAGACACCATTGCGATTGATGATGTGACTGGTTTTCCAGAAATGATGGACGGTCGTGTCAAGACCCTTCATCCAAATATCCACGGTGGACTCCTCGCTCGTCGTGATTTGGATAGTCACCTGGAAGCAGCTAAGGAGAACCAGATTGAGCTCATTGATCTTGTTGTGGTAAACCTTTACCCATTTAAGGAAACCATCCTCAAACCAGACGTGACTTACGCTGATGCAGTTGAAAACATTGATATCGGTGGGCCATCTATGCTTCGCTCGGCAGCGAAGAATCATGCCAGCGTAACAGTTGTGGTAGATCCAGCTGACTATGCTGTGGTTTTGGGACAATTGGCAGCTAACGGCGAAACAAGTTACGAAACTCGACAACGTTTAGCAGCCAAGGTTTTTCGTCACACAGCGGCTTATGACGCCTTGATTGCAGAGTATTTCACAGCTCAAGTCGGAGAAAGTAAGCCTGAAAAGCTCACTTTAACCTATGACCTCAAGCAAGCCATGCGTTACGGTGAAAACCCTCAACAAGATGCAGACTTTTACCAGAAAGCTTTGCCGACAGACTACTCGATTGCTTCAGCAAAACAGCTCAACGGGAAAGAATTGTCATTCAATAACATCCGTGATGCTGACACTGCCATTCGTATCATCCGTGATTTCAAAGATTGTCCAACCGTTGTAGCTCTTAAACACATGAATCCGTGCGGTATTGGTCAGGCTGATGACATTGAGACTGCTTGGAACTACGCTTATGAATCTGACCCAGTATCTATCTTTGGTGGAATTGTCGTTCTCAACCGTGAGGTGGATGCTACGACAGCTGAGAAGATGCATGGCGTTTTCCTCGAGATCATCATCGCACCAAGCTATACGGATGAAGCGCTAGCTATTTTGACCAACAAAAAGAAAAACTTGCGGATCCTTGCCTTGCCATTTGACGCTCAAGAGGCTAGCGAAGTGGAAGCAGAATACACAGGCGTGGTTGGTGGACTTCTCGTGCAAAACCAAGACGTGGTCAAAGAAAGCCCAGCTGACTGGCAAGTGGTGACCAAACGCCAACCAACTGAGAAAGAAGCGACAGCTCTTGAGTTCGCTTGGAAGGCTATCAAGTACGTCAAATCAAACGGCATCATTATCACCAATGACCACATGACACTTGGTGTTGGCCCAGGTCAAACCAATCGCGTGGCTTCTGTTCGTATTGCGATTGACCAAGCCAAAGACCGCCTTGACGGTGCTGTACTTGCTTCGGATGCCTTCTTCCCATTTGCGGATAATGTGGAAGAAATCGCCAAAGCAGGTATCAAGGCCATCATCCAGCCAGGTGGATCGGTCCGTGATCAGGAATCCATCGAAGCTGCTGACAAATACGGCTTGACGATGGTCCTCACAGGAGTGAGACATTTTAGACATTAAGAACGTTAAAGGGAAGAAAACAGTTTCTTTCCTTTTTTGCGTAAAAATGCGGAGTGAAACAAGATTAAAACGAACGTTTGTGATATAATATTAGTAAATAATTCGCAAAAGAGGTTGAGGAATGAAGCTGTTAGTTGTCGGTTCGGGTGGTCGTGAACATGCGATTGCTAAGAAGTTGCTTGAGTCAAAAGACGTTGAAAAAGTATTTGTAGCTCCTGGGAATGATGGGATGACTCTTGATAGTTTGGAATTGGTAAATGTCTCTATTTCCGAACATTCTAAATTGATTGAGTTTGCAAAAACCAACGATATTGATTGGACCTTTATCGGTCCAGATGACGCCCTTGCGGTTGGTATCGTGGATGATTTCCATGCAGTTGGTCTCAAAGCCTTTGGTCCGACAAGATTGGCAGCTGAGCTGGAGTGGTCCAAGGATTTTGCCAAGGAAATCATGGTCAAATACGGCGTTCCGACAGCAGCCTATGGCACATTCTCGGACTTTGAGGAAGCCAAGGCCTATATCGAAAAGCAGGGTGCGCCTATCGTAGTCAAGGCGGATGGCTTGGCGCTTGGGAAGGGTGTCGTCGTTGCGGAGACGGTTGAGCAAGCAGTCGAAGCAGCTCACGAGATGCTTTTGGACAATAAATTTGGTGATTCAGGTGCGCGTGTAGTTATTGAGGAATTCCTTGATGGGGAGGAGTTCTCCCTCTTTGCCTTTGTCAATGGGGACAAGTTCTACATCATGCCAACAGCTCAGGACCACAAACGTGCCTATGATGGCGACAAAGGGCCTAACACGGGTGGTATGGGTGCCTATGCGCCAGTTCCACACTTGCCACAGATTGTAGTTGATACAGCGGTTGACACCATTGTCAAGCCAGTCCTCGAAGGGATGATTAAAGAAGGTCGCCCTTATCTGGGTGTCCTTTACGCAGGGCTTATCTTGACAGCTGATGGACCTAAGGTCATCGAGTTTAATGCTCGCTTTGGAGATCCTGAAACGCAAATCATCTTGCCTCGTTTGACATCTGACTTTGCACAAAATATTACGGATATCCTCTATGGCAAGGAGCCAGCTATTACTTGGACGGACAAGGGTGTGACACTTGGCGTGGTTGTCGCATCAAACGGTTATCCGCTAGACTATGAAAAAGGTGTCAAGTTGCCAGCCAAGACAGAAGGAGACATCATCACCTACTATGCAGGTGCTAAGTTTGCGGAAAATAGCAGAGCACTGCTCTCAAACGGTGGCCGTGTCTATATGCTCGTCACCACCGCAGACACCGTCAAAGAAGCTCAAAACACTATCTACAGCGAACTTAACAAACAAAACACAGAAGGGCTCTTCTACCGAACCGATATCGGAAGCAAGGCAATTAAGTAAAGATATAAGAATAACGCGACGAAGTCGCCAAATACGATAATGGTCGCCGTGGTGAAAAGACCAGAACAGTTTCTGTTCTGGTCGGGGAAGCTTTGAGACCTTAGGCTCAAAGTTTAGTAATGAAACCGAAGGTTTGCTGCCGTCCCTCACAACTTAAGGTGATTGTTGAAAAAGAGGAAAAAGGAAAAGAAATGAAATCAGTAATTTCCATTATCATGGGCTCAAAATCCGACTGGGCAACCATGCAAAAAACCGCAGAAGTCCTAGATCGCTTTGGTGTAGCCTACGAAAAGAAAGTTGTTTCTGCACACCGTACACCAGACCTCATGTTTAAACATGCGGAGGAAGCACGTAGTCGCGGTATCAAGGTCATCATAGCGGGTGCTGGAGGCGCAGCCCATTTGCCAGGTATGGTCGCAGCTAAAACAACCCTTCCAGTCATTGGGGTGCCCGTCAAATCACGTGCCCTTAGTGGCGTGGACTCGCTCTATTCTATCGTTCAGATGCCGGGCGGTGTGCCTGTGGCGACAATGGCTATTGGTGAAGCTGGTGCGACAAATGCGGCTCTCTTTGCCCTCCGTCTCCTCTCAGTAGAGGACCAAGCTATTGCGACAGCTTTGGCAGATTTTGCAGAAGAACAAGGAAAAATCGCAGAGGAGTCGACGAATGAGCTCATCTAAAACAATCGGCATTATCGGTGGTGGTCAACTGGGTCAGATGATGGCCATTTCTGCTATCTATATGGGTCACAAGGTTATCGCGCTGGATCCTGCGGCGGATTGCCCGGCCTCTCGCGTTGCGGAAATCATCGTGGCTCCTTATGACGATGTGGATGCCCTTCGTCAGCTGGCGGACCGCTGTGATGTTCTCACTTATGAATTTGAAAATGTCGATGCCGACGGTTTGGATGCTGTTATCAAGGATGGACAACTCCCTCAAGGAACCGATCTACTTCGCATCTCCCAAAACCGGATTTTTGAAAAGGACTTCCTTTCTAACAAGGCTCAAGTAACGGTGGCTCCTTACAAGGTTGTAAATTCTAGTCAAGACTTGGCGGAGATTGACCTGTCCAAAAACTATGTCCTCAAGACTGCGACTGGTGGCTATGACGGGCATGGGCAAAAGGTCATTCGCTCAGAAGCAGACTTGGAAGAAGCCTATGAACTAGCAGACTCAGCAGATTGTGTCTTGGAAGAATTTGTCAATTTTGACCTTGAAATTTCTGTCATCGTGTCAGGAAATGGCAAGGACGTGACGGTTTTCCCAGTTCAGGAAAATATCCACCGTAACAACATCCTGTCAAAAACCATCGTGCCAGCTCGCATTTCAGAAAGTCTAGCTGAAAAAGCCAAAGCCATGGCTGTGCGAATTGCTGAACAACTTAACTTATCTGGAACGCTTTGCGTGGAAATGTTTGCGACCGCTGATGACATCATTGTCAATGAAATTGCCCCACGACCACACAACTCTGGGCACTACTCTATCGAAGCTTGTGACTTTTCACAATTTGATACACATATTCTGGGCGTTCTGGGAGCACCATTACCAGCTATCAAACTGCATGCCCCAGCCGTTATGTTTAATGTCCTCGGCCAGCATGTCGAGGCTGCTGAAAAATATGTCACAGAAAATCCAAGCGCCCACCTCCACATGTATGGTAAAATAGAAGCGAAGCACAACCGCAAAATGGGGCATGTGACTTTGTTTAGTGATGCGCCGGATGAGGTTGAGGAGTTTGGGAAAGGAATTGATTGGTAGGTGAAGACTATGATTCAAATCATTGTTAACGCTTTTGTTGAAAAGGATAAGACTGGAGCAGTCGTGGAAGTCTTGTATGCTAGCAGTGATCATGAAAAGGTGAAGGCTAAATATGAAGAGCTAATTGCTCAATATCCTGAAAACTATTTAGCAATTTATGATTTACCATTGGATACCGATCTCAATGAATTACTACACTATCCATCTGTGTTTATAGGAAAAGAGGAGTTTGAGTAGAAATCTTGGTTTACCTAGATAGCTTATTCCCAACAGGTTACGAAGAAAGGAAAAATTAACAATATGATCAACCGTTACTCTCGCCCTGAGATGGCGAACATTTGGAGTGAAGAAAATAAATACCGTGCTTGGCTTGAGGTGGAAATCTTGGCTGACGAGGCATGGGCTGAGTTGGGAGAAATCCCTAAGGAAGATGTGGCTTTGATTCGCGAGAAAGCGGACTTTGACATCGACCGTATTTTGGAAATTGAGCAGGAGACTCGTCACGATGTGGTTGCCTTCACACGCGCGGTTTCTGAGACTCTTGGCGAAGAGCGTAAGTGGGTCCACTATGGTTTGACGTCTACCGATGTGGTAGATACGGCCTACGGTTACCTCTACAAGCAGGCCAACGACATCATCCGTCGTGACCTTGAAAATTTCACCAACATCATCGCTGATAAGGCTAAGGAGCACAAGTTTACCATCATGATGGGTCGTACCCACGGTGTGCACGCTGAACCTACAACCTTTGGTCTGAAATTGGCAACTTGGTATAGCGAAATGAAGCGCAATATCGAGCGTTTCGAGCATGCAGCTGCTGGTGTAGAAGCTGGTAAAATCTCTGGTGCGGTTGGGAACTTTGCCAACATCCCACCATTTGTGGAGCAATACGTCTGCGACAAGCTTGGTATCCGTGCTCAAGAAATCTCTACACAGGTGCTTCCTCGTGATCTTCATGCTGAGTACTTTGCAGTTCTTGCCAGCATCGCGACTTCTATCGAACGTATGGCGACTGAGATTCGCGGTTTGCAAAAGTCTGAACAACGTGAAGTGGAAGAATTCTTTGCTAAGGGGCAAAAAGGGTCTTCAGCAATGCCTCACAAACGCAACCCTATCGGTTCTGAGAACATGACAGGTCTTGCGCGTGTTATCCGTGGTCACATGGTGACAGCCTATGAGAACGTGGCTCTCTGGCACGAACGTGATATCTCTCACTCATCAGCTGAGCGCATCATCACACCAGATACGACCATCTTGATTGACTACATGCTCAACCGTTTTGGAAATATCGTCAAGAACTTGACAGTCTTCCCAGAAAACATGATCCGCAACATGAACTCGACATTTGGTTTGATTTTCAGCCAACGTGCTATGTTGACCTTGATTGAAAAAGGTATGACCCGTGAGCAAGCCTATGACTTGGTACAACCAAAAACAGCCTACTCTTGGGACAATCAAGTAGACTTTAAACCACTTCTTGAAGCAGATCCAGAGGTAACTTCTCGCCTCACTCAAGAAGAAATCGATGAAATCTTCAACCCTCTTTATTACACCAAACGAGTGGATGATATCTTTGACCGTCTTGGTTTAGGATAATTAGAATAAAAATCGAAGTTCTATTACTCTATTTATAGGAGTAGAAGAACTTCGATTTTTATTTTGTCTTCAAGTATTTTTGATAAAAATTACCTATATTTTAGTAAAATTTAAACAAATTTAGTCTATCTTAATTTACATATAGAAAATACATTTTTAATGTCATATAATAAACATAGAAAAAGCCCAAGCAAGGCTTAGGCTTTCTTCTTAGTGATCACGGTCACATGAAATGAATTTGATTTTGTAGTAATCTGCGCGTTTATATGTTTCGCTGTATGCGAGAACTTGACCAGTAGACTCTAGTTTAGTAGTCTTGGTTTGTAAAACGGTTGGGAATTGTTCATCGACTCCGAGGACCGAAGCCGCATGTTCTGGAGTTGGAAATGCTATTTCATTGATTTCTTCAAAATGTTCATCATTCATGTGAATGTGGTAATCCAATTTGAAACGGTTATAGATAGAGCTATAATATTCAAGATTTGGATAATTTGCGTTGATGTATTGTTCTGGAATGTAAGATGTATGGTAGATGTACACAACACCACCCGTTTCGCGAACGCGTTCAATCTTGTAGTAGAACTGATCTCCGCGTAGTCCAAGTTTTTCTAAGTAGCTTAGTTTGTTTCCACGCTCAATAGAAAGGACGGTAACTTTATCATCTTTAGTTTCAAAAACTTCTACATCTGAAAACTCTACGAGTTTGTGTTTGCGTGCGCGTGAAACGAATGTACCCTTTCCTTGTTGACGGACAATATAGCCATCCTTGGCAAGGTCGTTTAAAGCGCGAACAACTGTGATAGAACTCACATCATACATTGCAATCAATTCAGCTTCAGTGTAGAATTTATCTCCACTGGCAAATTGACCAGAAATGATTTTGTTCTTTAACTCATCTTTAATATATTGATACTTTGGAATTGCCATATTTTCACCTCGATTTTCCTTCTCCGTTAAAGATTTTACCATAAAACTGGAAAGAATAGTAGCCTTTTGAATAAAAAAATTAGAATAATAGGCTATAAGGTTAATTTACATAGGAATAAATAGAAAAACCTACATTTTTATACATGGTGCTAAAATGTTGTTATGACTATAGATTACAAGATTTTTATAAGTTTTTTGTGTAAAATTTAGTGAAAAATGAAAAAAATTGTGAAAACCTATTGACAAATGTAAGATATTGAGATATATTTACTATATCAACAAATGAAAGCGTAAACTTTATTGTCAGAAGGTAAGAATATGACACGATTTGAGATACGGGATGATTTTTATCTCGATGGAAAATCATTTAAGATTTTATCTGGCGCCATTCATTATTTTAGGGTTCCTCCAGAAGATTGGTATCATTCGCTCTATAACTTGAAGGCTCTTGGTTTTAATACAGTAGAGACTTATGTGGCCTGGAATTTACACGAGCCTCGTGAGGGTGAGTTTCACTTTGAAGGAGCTCTGGATTTGGAGCGATTTCTTCAGACAGCACAAGATTTGGGTCTCTACGCTATCGTTCGTCCGTCACCCTTCATCTGTGCGGAGTGGGAATTCGGTGGCTTACCAGCTTGGCTTTTAACCAAAGATATGAGGCTTCGTTCCTCAGATCCTGCTTATATTGAAGCTGTCGGTCGCTACTATGACCAGCTCTTGTCACGGTTGGTGCCACATTTGTTGGACAATGGTGGCAATATCCTTATGATGCAGGTTGAAAATGAGTATGGTTCTTATGGCGAAGATAAGGCTTACCTAAGAGCAATTCGACAGTTGATGGAAGAACGTGGCGTAACCTGTCCCCTCTTTACATCAGATGGTCCCTGGAGAGCTACTTTGAAAGCTGGAACCTTAATCGAAGATGACCTCTTTGTGACAGGGAACTTTGGTTCTAAGGCACCTTATAACTTTTCACAGATGCAGGAATTCTTTGATGAGCATGGCAAGAAATGGCCGCTCATGTGTATGGAGTTCTGGGACGGCTGGTTCAATCGTTGGAAAGAACCGATTATCACACGGGATCCAAAAGAGTTGGCAGATGCAGTTCGAGAAGTTTTGGAACAAGGCTCTATCAATCTTTACATGTTCCACGGTGGTACAAACTTTGGCTTCATGAATGGTTGCTCAGCTCGAGGGACTTTGGACCTGCCACAAGTTACATCTTATGATTACGATGCCCTTCTAGATGAGGAAGGAAATCCAACTGCCAAATATCTGGCAGTCAAGAAGATGATGGCAACACATTTTCCAGAGTATCCGCAGTTGGAGCCACTCTACAAAGAGAGTATGGAGTTGGATGCTATTCCACTAGTTGAAAAAGTTTCCTTGTTTGAAACCTTGGATAGCTTGTCAAGTCCAGTAGAAAGCCTCTATCCTAAAAAGATGGAGGAGTTGGGACAAAGCTATGGCTATCTACTTTATCGAACAGAAACAAACTGGGATGCAGAAGAAGAAAGACTTCGTATCATTGACGGTCGAGATAGGGCTCAGCTTTATGTCGATGGTCAGTGGGTTGAAACCCAATATCAGACAGAGATTGGGGAAGATATTTTTTATCAAGGTGAAAAGAAAGCGCTATCTAGGCTAGATATCTTGGTAGAAAATATGGGGCGTGTCAACTATGGACATAAGTTCTTAGCGGATACGCAACGTAAGGGAATTCGGACAGGGGTTTGTAAGGATTTGCACTTCTTACTAAACTGGAAACACTATCCACTTCCTCTAGACAATCCTGAGAAAATTGATTTTTCAAAAGGATGGGCAGAAGGACAACCAGCCTTTTACGCTTATGACTTTACAGTCCAAGAGCCAAAAGATACTTACCTAGACTTGTCTGAGTTTGGTAAGGGAGTTGCCTTTGTCAATGGGCAGAACCTAGGACGTTTTTGGAACGTCGGCCCAACCCTCTCGCTTTATATTCCTCATAGCTATCTCAAGGAAGGTGCCAATCGTATCATTATCTTTGAAACAGAAGGTGAATATAAAGAAGAGATTCATTTAACTCGTAAACCTACACTAAAACACATAAAGGGGGAAAACTTATGACAATTGTAGGATGCCGTATCGATGGACGTTTGATCCACGGACAAGTAGCCAATCTATGGGCTGGAAAACTAAATGTTTCACGTATCATGGTTGTAGATGACGAAGTTGTCAACAACGACGTTGAAAAGAGTGGTTTGAAACTTGCAACACCACCAGGTGTGAAGTTGAGTATTTTGCCAATTGAGAAAGCGGCAGCCAATATTCTTGCTGGAAAATACGATAGCCAACGTCTCTTTATCGTGGCTCGTAAACCAGACCGCTTCCTTGGTTTGGTAGAAGCAGGTGTACCAATTGAAACCCTTAATGTTGGGAATATGTCTCAAACACCAGAAACTCGCGCCATCACACGTTCTATCAACGTAGTGGACAAGGATGTGGAAGACTTCCACAAATTGGCAGAAAAAGGTGTTAAACTTACTGCTCAAATGGTTCCAAATGATCCAATTTCAGACTTTTTGAGCTTATTAAAATAGGAAAAAATTTTTAGGAGGTCATTGTTATGATACAATGGTGGCAAATTTTACTTCTCACTTTGTACTCAGCTTATCAAATCTGTGATGAGTTGACGATCGTTTCATCTGCAGGTTCCCCTGTATTTGCTGGTTTCATTACTGGTTTGATTATGGGAGATGTGACTACTGGTCTGCTTATCGGTGGTAACTTGCAACTGTTCGTTCTTGGGGTTGGTACCTTCGGTGGTGCTTCTCGTATTGACGCAACTTCTGGTGCGGTTCTTGCAACAGCATTCTCAGTTTCACAAGGAATCGCTACAGACCTTGCGATTACAACAATCGCTGTACCAGTAGCAGCACTTTTAACATACTTCGACGTTCTTGGACGTATGACAACTACTTTCTTCGCACACCGTATTGATGCTGCAATCGACCGCTTTGATTACAAAGGTATCGAACGCAACTACTTGCTTGGTGCGATTCCTTGGGCTTTATCTCGTGCCCTTCCAGTCTTCTTCGCGCTTGCATTTGGTGGTGAATTTGTACAACACGTAGTAGACTTCGTTACAAAATACCAGTGGGTTGCAGATGGTTTGACACTTGCAGGACGTATGCTTCCAGGTCTTGGATTTGCAATCTTGCTTCGTTACCTTCCAGTTAAACGTAACCTTCACTACCTTGCAATGGGATTTGGTTTGACAGCTATGTTGACTGTTCTTTACTCATATGTAACAGGTCTTGGTGGCGCTGTTGCAGGTATTATCGGTACTCTACCGAAAGATGTTGCTGAAAAAATTGGTTTCGTGAACAACTTCAAAGGTTTGTCTATGATTGGTATCTCTATCGTAGGTATCTTCCTTGCAGTGCTTCACTTCAAAAATAGCCAAAAAGTAGCTGTAGCAGAACCTTCTACACCATCAGAAAGTGGGGAAATCGAAGATGACGAATTCTAATTACAAACTTACAAAAGAAGATTTTAATCAAATCAACAAACGTAGCTTGTTTACTTTCCAATTGGGTTGGAACTACGAACGTATGCAAGCTTCTGGTTACCTTTACATGATCTTGCCTCAATTGCGTAAAATGTATGGGGATGGAACTCCTGAATTGAAAGAAATGATGAAAGTTCATACTCAATTCTTCAATACTTCACCATTCTTCCACACCATTATCGCTGGTTTTGACCTTGCCATGGAAGAAAAAGATGGTGTGGGTTCAAAAGACGCCGTTAATGGTATCAAGACAGGTTTGATGGGACCATTCGCTCCTCTTGGAGATACAATCTTTGGTTCACTTGTACCTGCGATCATGGGATCTATCGCAGCAACTATGGCTATCGGTGGTCAACCTTGGGGTATCTTCCTTTGGATTGCAGTTGCAGTAGCGTATGATATCTTCCGTTGGAAACAGTTGGAATTTGCCTACAAAGAAGGGGTTAACCTTATCAACAATATGCAAAGTACCTTGACAGCTTTGATTGACGCTGCATCTGTACTTGGTGTCTTCATGATGGGTGCTCTTGTAGCAACAATGATCAACTTTGAAATTTCTTACAAGTTGCCAATCGGTGAAAAGATGATTGATTTCCAAGACATCTTGAACCAAATCTTCCCACGTTTGCTTCCAGCAATCTTTACTGCCTTTATCTTCTGGTTGCTTGGTAAGAAAGGTATGACCTCTACTAAAGCTATCGGTATCATTATCGCTCTTGCAGTAGGTCTTTCTGCCTTTGGTAAATTTGTACTTGGAATGGGCGCATAATTTATGGCTAAATCATTAATTTTGGTGAGTCATGGTCGCTTCTGTGAAGAACTTAAAGGTAGCACTGAAATGATCATGGGTCCACAAGACAATATTCATGCAGTGGCTCTTCTTCCAGAAGATGGTCCAGAAGAATTTACTGCGAAATTTGAAGCTGCTATTGAAGGATTGGATGATTTCCTAGTCTTTGCGGATCTTCTCGGTGGAACACCATGTAACGTGGTCAGTCGTTTGATCATGGAAGGTCGTGACATCGAACTTTATGCAGGAATGAATCTTCCAATGGTGATTGAATTTATCAATGCGAGCCTTACAGGTGCAGATGCGGACTATAAGAACCGTGCTGCAGAAAGCATTGTGAAAGTCAATGACCTGTTAGCGAGTTTCGATGATGACGAAGATGAATAAGATGTGACGACGTGAAAATTGTTAGAACATATTTCATAGAATATACATGGGAATGGGGCTTACTCCCATTCCCATATTTAATAGAAAAAGAGGAATTCAATGCTACATTATACAAAAGAAGACTTGATTGAATTGGGTGCAGAAATCACTACACGTGAAATCTACCAACAGCCTGATGTATGGAAAGAAGCTTTTGAGTCTTATCAAGCAAAGCGCGAAGAAATTGCAGCCTTTCTACAAGGAATTGCTGATAAACATGACTATATCAAGATTATCTTGACAGGTGCTGGGACTTCTGCTTATGTGGGAGATACCTTGGTACCTTACTTTAAGGAAGTCTATGACGAACGCAAATGGAATTTCAATGCCATTGCGACCACAGATATCGTTGCCAATCCAGAAACTTATTTGAAAAAAGATGTGGCAACTGTCCTAGTATCTTTTGCTCGTAGTGGTAACTCGCCTGAAAGTGTGGCGACTGTTGATTTGGCCAAATCCTTGGTGGATGAGCTTTACCAAGTGACGATTACTTGTGCAGCGGATGGTGAGTTGGCTCTTCAAGCCCATGGCGATGACCGCAATCTTTTGCTTTTGCAACCAGCAGCCTCTAATGATGCTGGCTTTGCCATGACTTCAAGCTTTACGTCTATGATGTTGACAGCTCTCTTGGTCTTTGATCCTACAGAATTTGCTGTGAAAGCTGAACGTTTTGAAGTTGTATCTAGTCTTGCCCGTAAAGTTCTAGACAATGCAGAAGATGTCAAAGAGCTTGTTGACCTAGACTTTAACCGTGTTATCTACCTAGGTGCTGGTCCTTTCTTTGGACTTGCTCATGAAGCTCAGCTCAAGATTTTGGAATTAACAGCTGGTCAAGTTGCGACCATGTATGAAAGCCCAGTTGGCTTCCGTCACGGTCCAAAATCTCTTATCAACGAAGATACGGTTGTTTTGGTCTTTGGTACAACGACAGACTACACTCGTAAGTACGACTTGGACTTGGTTCGTGAAGTTGCTGGTGACCAGATTGCTCGTCGTGTTGTGCTTTTGAGTGATCAAGCTTTTGGTCTTGAAAATGTCAAAGAAGTGGCCTTTGGTTGTGGCGGTGTCTTGAATGATATTTACCGTGTCTTCCCTTACATCGTTTATGCCCAACTCTTTGCCCTATTGACTTCACTCAAGGTAGAAAATAAACCTGATACACCGTCTCCTACAGGTACAGTAAACCGTGTGGTACAAGGCGTGATCATCCACGAATATCAAAAGTAATACTCTTCGAAAATCTCTTTAAACCATACTAGTGTAGCCTTGCCGTAGGTATATGTTACTGACTTCGTCAGTCTTATCCGGCAACCTCAAAACAGTGTTTTGAGCTGACTTCGTCAGTTCTATCTGCAACCTCAAAGCAGTACTTTGAGCAGCCTGTGGCTAGCTTTCTAGTTTGCTCTTTGATTTTCATTGAGTATAAGACAGTATTTATGAATTCTTGATAAGAGGATTTGTAAATCATACAAGTAAACCATAGATTGTGAATGGACTTTCTATGGTTTGTTTGCTTAATAGAATTAGGAAGAAGGAAAAACGAATGAAAGCATACACAGAGCGTGTGTTCGGAAGAGTTGATGAACAAGATGTCCTAGCTTATTGCTTTGAGACTGATGCTGGTTATCAATTAGAGGTTATGACTTATGGGGCGACTATCTTGCGCTATGTCACACCTGACAAGGCTGGAAACTTTGCCAACGTTATTTTGGGATTTGATGACTTTGACAGCTATGTAGGCAATAGTCCCAAGCATGGAGCTAGCGTAGGTCCTGTGGCGGGGCGTATTGCAGGTGCGACCTTTGAATTAAATGGCAAGACATATGACCTTGAAGTCAACAATGCTAGCAACTGTAACCACAGTGGTTCAACTGGTTGGGATTCTAGTTTATTTGAATTGGTCGAGGTGAGCGACCATGGCTTGACCCTCTACACAGAGCGTACAGATGGGACAGGAGGATTCCCTGGCAATCTTAAAATCTGGATTAGCTACAACTTAGAAGAAACTGGTGCCTATGAAATCAGCTACAAGGTGACGACCGATCAAGATACGCTGGTCAATCCAACAAACCACAGCTATTTCAACTTGTCTGGTGATTTCACGCAGACGATTGACCGTCATGTCTTCCAACTAAATACTGAGGGCATTTACCCAATCGCTCCCGACGGTGTTCCTGCCAAAACTCCAGAAGCCAACCGTGATGTGGTCAAACACATCTACAATGGTGCCTTGTTGAAAGATATCTTTGCAGAAGAAGATGAGCAAATCCAGCTGGTATCAGGTTTGGATCATCCATTTGTCCTTCCTGCAGGTCATGACAATGCTGGATTCCTTTATGACCAAAACTCAGGTCGCTTCCTGCTTTTCAAGACAGAAGCTCCTTGCTTTGTAGTTTACACAGCAAACTTTGTGGATGAGAGTGTCATCATAGGAGGTCAGCCAATGGTACAGCACAATGGGATTGCCCTTGAAGCGCAAGCTTTACCAGATGCCATTCACAGTGACCTCAAAGACCAAGTCATTCTCAAAGCAGGTCAAACCTTTACAAGCAAGACACGTTATGAGCTTGTTGTGAAATAAAAGGATAGGAATTTCTACTTTTTGGGGAATAGTATTTACCTTATAACATTAGTAGAAATGGGCAAAGAATAGGAAAATATGATATAATTTAATATTGAAAATACCTATCCTATCTAAAGGATAAAAGGAGAAAAAAATGAAGAAAATTGTATTTGCTAGCGCCTTGGCTTTGACTTTAGCTGGAGCAGTTTTGACAAATGATGTTTTTGCCAATGACAGACTTGTGGCAACACAATCTGCAGATGGTAGAAATGAAAATGTCTTGAGCTCAGAAGTGCTTAACCCTGCTAGTGGCAATGTTTTGGTTGGATTAAAGGGAGAATTTTTGACTCCAGACCAACAAGCTATCTTAGATGCCATCAATGCTATCCGTAAAGAGGCAGCTGACGAAGGTTTGGTAGATAAGTATGTCCCTATCAAATGGTCGACTGACCTAGAAAAGGCAGCTTTTGCCAGAGCTGCAGAAGCTTCTGTAACCATGGACCATACTCGTCTTTCTGGTAAAGAAATCTGGAGCGCCTTCCCATCAGGAAACAGTGTACTAGGAGAAAACTTGGGTTGGAACCATGATGGTTTTCTAAAAGCTCTGGAACAATGGCGTGCTGAAAAAGCAGACTACGTGAAGAAAAAATCAGGTGGTTCAACAAATGGTGGATCTGGTCATTATCAGACTTTGATTAGTCCTAAATTTACACACATGGGGATTGCTGCCTTTAAGAACCCAAATAACCCATATAATGCCGTAACGATTGCTCAGGCTTTTGGTGATGCTGCTACTTCAGAAGAGTTGGTAGGCAGTTACGGTCCTGCTATTCAATATGCAGAAGTGACTTCATCTAACTTGTCAACAGTTAAAAATAAAGCAGTCGTAGTTGAAAAAGCGCTGAAAGAATTTAGAACTTCTAGTTCAGACCAATCTGGTTGGGTGAAAACAGATGGAAAATGGTATTTCTATGAGTCTGGTGATCTGAAGACAGGCTGGGTGAAAACGGGTGGTAAATGGTACTACTTGGATGACCTAGGTGTCATGCAGACAGGATTTGTAAAAGTAGATGGTAGCTGGTATTACTTGAGTAGCTCAGGTGCTATGTTTACAGGCTGGGGTACAGACGGAAATAGATGGTTCTACTTTGATGGCTCAGGAGCTATGAAGACAGGCTGGCTCAAAGAAAATGGAGTTTGGTACTACCTTGATGCGTCTGGTATCATGAAGACAGGTTGGTTTAAAGTTGGCCAATACTGGTACTATGCATATGGCTCTGGAGCTTTGGCAGTCAGCACAACAACACCAGACGGTTATAAAGTAAATGGAAATGGTGAATGGGTAAACTAGAAACTAAAGAGTTGCTTTCATAACTTTAGATAATCTATATTTGTTACTATAATTTTAAAGATGGAGAGAAGAAATAGTGCTTCTCTTCATTTTTTGTTGACAGTTTATTTCTGAAAAATCGTAAAGTAAGTGTGGTGGGAAGTTCGTCTTAGCTTTTTCAAATCAGTTAATTACTTAGTTACTTGATTTTTCCCATCCGTTCAATTGTATATCTATCCCTAGAATCTTTTAAAAAGTTGATGTATAATGGAAAGAGTTGTATATTTTACAATAAATTAACATACTAATTTAAAAATGTAAAAAGAGGGGAATATGAATTTCAAAACTAGTGGAGAAGAAAGACAGAATTTCTCATTAAGAAAATTGGCAGTTGGTCTTGTATCTGTGGCAGTTGCGTGTTTCTTTTTGATGGGAACTGGCCTACAGACTGTATCTGCCCAAGAATCTCATACCGTTAATTATACTTATGTTTTAGAGTCGGATTTAACTGACGAAGAGAAGGGTCTCTTGGTTACATCCCTACCACAAGTAGCGGAAGAAACAGACGCTACCTACTATCTGGTTTATCGAGCAAATCAAGTATTGCCCAATACGGGTACTAGCTCTCCATTGGGGACTGTTGCCTTGGTGGCAGGTCTTAGTTTGCTGGTTGTAGTAGTTCTTAAGGGACCTGATGGCAAGAGAAAGATTAGTCGATTCTTGTTAGTAACAGCTCTAGGCAGTCAGTTGCTGTCTCCAACTGTCCTTGCTTTGACGAGCGAGACACTAGCTGCTTATAACACCCAATTATCGGTCCAGGCAGGAGATGCCTTGCCAGCTCCGGTTGATATTCCTGGTTATACTTATCTAGGATATGTGGAAAATAAGCCAGCTCTTTCTGTACAGATAACTAGCAAACCAGCAGAATCTACTGAAAATCAAGAGATTAAATTAGAAAACAGTCAATCTCAGGAAGTAGTTACTACTCATTCAGCAGATTCGACTATGGGAACTGAATTTGTCAAGCAGTCAAATGACAGCAAGTCTAACTTAGAAAATGTAGATATCTCAGCAGCTACGGCTCCATCTTCTAAAAATGAGGATACTAGTCAGCAACCGGCAGTTTCTCAGAGTCAGGAGAGTAAGGATAGTCATGTTGTAAAAGGTGAGGAGCCAGTCCAAAAACAAGAACCGGCTACAGCTCCTGTAACAAATTCAAGCCAAACTGGTGGGAATCGAGAACAGGTAAATCCAGTCCAGCCAGCTCCGACTAGACCAAGAACAGAGGGACAACAAGGGGGGACACCTTCTCCTATAGAGCCTCAACCACAAGAAAATAATGAAACTGTAGTACAAGCAAAAGGTACACAAGAGTCAGGTCATGAAGGCGGATCCCTAGTTCAACCAGTGCCACCAGCGTATACGGATCCAATCAGCACTCAAGGGACCCAAGAGTCGGGTCATGAGGGCGAGGCCCTAGTTCAACCAGTGCCACCAGCGTATACGGATCCGATCAGCACTCAAGGAACCCAAGAGCCAGGTCATGAGGGCGAGGCCCTAGTTCAACCAGTGCCACCAGCCTACACGGATCCAATCAGTACTCAAGGAACTCAAGAGCCAGGTCATGAGGGTGAGGCTCTAGTCCAACCAGAACTACCAGCCTACACAGACCCAATTAGCACTCAAGGCACCCAAGAACCAGGTCATGAGGGTGAAGCTCTAGTCCAACCAGTGCCACCAGCGTACACGGATCCAATCAGTACTCAAGGAACTCAAGAGCCAGGTCATGAGGGTGAGGCTCTAGTCCAACCAGAACTACCAGTTTACACAGGTCCTCAGGAGGGATCTCCAGTTGATCCAACAGTGCCAGAGTCTACAGAAGTTGTTAGCAGTAAGGGGACTCAAGAAATTGGTCACGAAGGCGAGGCTGCTGTAGCAGAGGCTCTCCCTGAACTGCCTTTGACAAGTCATCATCGTACAGTAACAGAAACCATTCCTCATGAAACTGAAGAAATCGAAGATGCGACCATCTTAAAAAATCGCCGAGAAATTGCTCAGGAAGGAAAAGACGGTTTACGAACAATCGAGTATGAAGATTATCTCCTAAATGGTAAGGTAGAAGCTAGCAAGGAAATCTCACGTACAGAAGTAGAGCCAACCAAAGAGATTGTCAAGGTTGGTAGTCTTGTTAAAACCAAACCAACGGTTGAAATCACTAATCTGGTTAAAGAGGAGAGCAAAAAAGCAGTAGCAGTCAACTATCACTTAGATGACCCAACGTCTGCTTTTGTTAAGGCCAAGGCCCAAATTTACCAAAATGGCACATTGGTCAAAGAGGTGAACTTGAAAGATCCATCAGCACAACAGACGATTGATGGCTTGGACTACTATACCTCGTACAATCTGAAGACTTACCTGACCTATAATCTAGGCCAATCTGATCAGGAAAGTACAGAAGTATCAACGAAAGATTTTCAGTTAGACTATAAGAAAATTGAAATCAAAGATGTGGATGAAGTGGGGCTCTATGGTAAGGAAGATGGTCACTACCGTCGTTATCTGAACCTATCAGAAGTACCAAGCGATTTGTCACCTTATTTTGTCAAAGTCAAATCAGACAAGATGAAAGAAATGTTGCTACCAGTTAGCTCTATTAAGGAAACAGAGGATGGGAAATACAAGGTAATCGTTGCCTTCAATGAACTGGTTCAAGAGAAAGGTTCAGCATACAAGGATAACTATAGCTTCACAGTTGATAAGCAAAAGCTTGCCAAGGACAGTGTCTATACTTCCTTCAAGAAACTGATTGCTGCCATGCAAGATAATCTCGCTGGAACCTTTAAACTTGGAGCTGATATGACAGCTGATGAAGTGGCCCTAGCTAAAGGTCAAACCAGCTATGTGACAGGAACCTTCACTGGTAACCTTATCGGTGCGAGTGATGGGCAACCATTTGCGATTTATGACCTTAAGACAGCCTTGTTTGATAATTTGACCAAGGCTACTGTGAAAGATATTGACCTTAAAGCGGTAGCGATTAAGAGTCAAGAAGACACAGCCAGCCTAGCAAAAGTGGCCACTAACAGCCAAATTAGTAATGTAGCTGTAGAAGGTCAATTGACAGGTAGCAAGTCAGTTGCAGGTTTGGTAGCAAAGGCTCAGGATACAGAAATAAGCAATAGTTCCTTTACAGGTAGCATTCAGGCCAAGCATACAGATGCTTCTCCTTACTATGTGGGAGGTATAGCAGGGCTCCTATCTGGTAATAAGGCTAAGATTGATAAGGTAGCTGTTGATGCAAGTATTTCTAGCAATGCCCGCAACAATGACCAATTTGCGGGAGGTATTGTAGGGAAAGTTCAAAGTGGTGCTTTGGTCTCTCATGCACTAGCAAGTGGAACCATCCTCAATACGACAACCTATCCACGTGTCGGAGGTATAGCTGGTTCTACATGGCAAAATGGCCGTATCCATCATGTTGTCAGCATGGTTAATACTGGAGATGGTTATGCCATCACAGGAGACCAATATAAGGGAGCGGACACCAAAGATGCTAGCACTACCGTTGAGAACAAGAAGGCCGATCTCTATGCGACCTCAATCACCCAAGACCAGGCTAGAGAAAAGGTTCAGTCTTATGGTATGACAGTGACGCTAGATGATACAGGTCAAACGCTCAAGGACAATCAACGAAGTGTGGACTATACTCAGTTAAACCAAGGCCAAGCTAGTCGAAAAGTTGCTTATCACAATATTGAGAAATTGATGCCTTTCTACAACAAAGAGTTAGTGGTTCACTATGGAAATCAAGTTGATCCTACTGATAAGCTCTATACTACAGAACTGCTGGACGTTGTACCAATGAGGGACAATGATATCATCACAGATATTCAGGCCAATAAAGCAACGATCAATAAGCTTATGTTGCATTTTGCCGATAATACAATCAGCTATCTGGATGTCACCTACAAAGAAGATTTCAAAAATACACAAATTGCAGAGTACAGCGTAGCAGGTAAAAACTTTATCTTTACACCAGAGGCCTTTTTATCTGACTATACGAAAGTGACCAATCAGGTCCTAGCAGATTTGCAAGGGGTCGAATATGACTCAGCAGCTATGAGAAGAGTTCTGGGCATTGAGGCAGATGCTTCACTTGATCCGCTATATTTGGACAAAGAATTTGAAAAAGTTAAAGCCAATATCGGTGAACATCTCCGTAAAGTGCTAGCCATGGACAAGTCTATCAATACGATGGGAGATAGTATAGCAACCTACATTAGCGAAAAAATCAAAAACAACAAGGAAGCTTTCTTGCTTGGTTTAATCTACCTCAATCGCTGGTACAATATCAACTATGATCACATCAATACGAAGGATCTCAATACCTATAAGTTTGACTTTGATGGCAATAGCACAGCTTCAACCTTGGATACCATCATTGCCCTGGGTCAGAGCGGTATGGAAAATCTCAAGGCATCAAATAATATAAGTGCCTATGAAACAACCCTGGCCCCTGCAAAAGGTCGTAAGACAGTGACTGATTTACTGGAGTCTTACAGAAAACTCTTCCTACCAACTAAAACCAATAATGAATGGTTGAAGACAAATACCAAGGCCTATATCGTAGAGAGTAAGTCAGCAATTCCAGAAGTGCGTGCCAAACAAGAGTCAGCTACACCAGATAGTAAGTATACGCTGGGAGTCTATGACCGTATTACGGCACCAAGTTGGAAATTAAAAAATATGCTCCTACCGCTATTGACATTGCCAGAAGAGGATGTTTATGTGATTTCAAACCTTTCTACCTTGGCCTTTGGTGGCTACGAACGCTATCGTGACCGTGTCAATAATACAGTCTTGTCAGGAGAGGAATTGCGCCAGTATGTCCGTGCTAAGGTCGACCAGTCGGCTGAATGGCAACGAGACCACTATGATATCTGGTACCATCTCCTTTCACCAGAATACAAAGAAAAACTCTTCCGTTCAGTCATGGTGTCAGATGGCTTTGGTATGAAAGATAGCAATAGCAAGTATTACTGGGCTACCCTGTCTGATAAAGCCATTGCTTCTATCTACAACTTCTTTGGACCAACTGGTAAGTGGTATGGGGAAAGTAAAGGAGCTGGAGCTTATGCCAACGGTTCAGAGGTTCACTATGTCAGCGACCGCTTGTTGGATAAGTACGGAACATCTGTCTATACCCATGAAATGGTTCATAATTCTGACGGACATATTTACTTTGAAGGAAAAGGTCGTCGTGAAGGATTGGGAGCAGAGTTGTATGCCTTAGGACTGTTGCAATCTGCTGACAACCTAGATAAGGATGCCATTGTCTTGAATACTCTCTATAAAGGGGATAAGGATTCACTAACTCGTTTGCATACTTATGACCCGACAAGCCGCTTCACATCAGCTGCAGCCTTGCAAGAGTATGTTCACGGTATGTACGATGTCTTGTACACCTTGGATGCTATGGAAGCCAATGCCATTCTAACCAAGTCTAATGATGTCAAGAAAAAATGGTTTAGAAAAATAGAGAATTTCTACATTGAGGACAAGTACCATAAACAAACTCATGCTGGAAACTCTGTTCGCCCATTGACAGATGCTGAAGTAAGTAAACTAACTAGTCTGGATGCCTTGATTGACAATGATATCATCAACCGTCGGGCTTACCGTGATAAGAGTGACTATACTCGTAATGGCTATCATATTATCAGCATGTTCTCACCGATTTATGCTGCCCTCAGCAATCCAAAGGGTGCACCTGGTGACATCATGTTTAGAAAGACAGCCTACGAATTGTTGGCAGAAAAAGGTTACCAAGATGGCTTCTTACCATATGTATCCAACCAATATGCAGAAGAAGCTAAACGAAACGGGGACATTACCTATTCAGATTGGCTTAGGAAAGATGTGGGACTCATTACTGATAGCCTCGTATTGAAAAATGTCTTTGCCAACCAATACGCTTCATGGTCTGATTTCAAGAAGGATATGTTTAATCAACGTATTCGTAAGCAAGATCAGTTGAAACCAATCACCATTCAGTATGAACTTGGTGTACCAAACAGCAGCAAGGAAATTACAATCCGTTCAGCTGCCCAAATGCAAGAACTGATCAATCAAGCAATGGCAAAAGATGTGGCTAACATTGATCGTGCAACCGATCATGCACCTGCAAGTTGGGTCCACTTATTAAAACAAAAAATCTACAATGCCTACCTACGTAGCACAGATGATTTCAGAGAATCGATTTATAAACAATAAGAAAACTCCCTCAAGCTATCCTGTCTAAGCCAGTCTATCTTGCAGATGGTCAGTCTTTGTGATAGAATAGCATAAAGTCCTTTTGAGGGGGAACTTGCTAGGAAATCCCCAAGCATTGTAACGGATGAACCACCCTCGCCTTTTTGTGAGGGTGGTTTTTCGTCTGTAAGAAGTAAATAATAGAGAAAGAGTGTATAGCATGTCGAGAATTGTCACTATCCATCCAGCCAAGGAAATCCATCGCTATGGCTTTGAGAGTACCCAAGTCTATCGAGCCCGTATAGCACGACATCTGGGTTTGGAATATGTCCATCTTGTGTCGAGTCCTCAGCTTCGTCCTGATTGGAAGAAAGACTTGATCAAGTTAGGATTTTTAGAAGAGGAACTGCTCTGTGTTCCTCATAGTTTTTCAGATATAGGCCATGCAGACTTATCAGTGAAACCAGAAAGTCTAACGCTAGCAGACGGAGATCAGGTGGAACTCAATGAAGACGGTTTTGTGGCCTCTGTTACCCTAGGAGATGGCTCGGGGAGATATTACTATACCAAGGGTCCCTTCTTGTTTGAAGATTTCAAGGAAAAGGAACTGCGTTGGTATCATGAAAATGGAGAATTGGCTCTGGAAGGACGCTTTATCGATCCCTTTAAAGAACCCTCTCCTGTCACTATCTTTTACCCAGAATACATCTATCGCATAGGAGGAGAAATCCGTTCTGAAGAGGACTTGCTGGTCAAGTTCTTAGCTAAATGGGCAAAACAGACCGACCTCTTCATCCGTGACCAACAAATCGTTCCCAAACCCAGCCTCTGGCGTTACATGGAAAACACGGACAAAAATTACTATGAAGTCGTCCATGAAAATATCATGCGAGACTTACGCCTCGCCAATCTGCGCCAGACAAACAAATACTTGGTTGCCAGTGAAGTGTTAACTGATACGTTAGCGAAACAAGGGTATGATACTAAGTTTTTACCACCAATGTTTACAGAAAAATTAGGTCGGCTAAGAAAAATCGGACCTGTTTTGGACTATTGTCTAGTGGGCCATATGGGAGAAGGCAAAAACGTTGAACTTGCCATTGAAGCCTTTATCGAACTCTACAAACGTGGCTCCAAGGCCCAGATTACCTTTTATGGTGGCACAGAGGAACGTCTAGAAGAGCTACGCAATCGCTACGACCTGCCACCAACCATTCACTTTAAAGGTATCGTTGACGAAGTGCCTTATCATCTCCACCAATGTTATCTGTCGGCAAGTTACACAGAATTATTTGCCAACGCCTGCGTCGAAGCCCTCAATCAAGGTTTGCTGGTCTTATTATCAAATGTGGAGATTGCCCATCGTTTCTATGCTGGCCAGTCCAATGCCATCAACTTGTTTAAAACCAAATCAGAGTTAATTCAAACGATAGAAGAGATGGAAGAGCCTGATTTTTATCTATCGAATGAAAAAAATCTAGCCTTAGCCTCTCGCTATTCTCTGGAAAAAGTAGCTCAAATATATAGAGAACTACTAGATAGGAACTTCTAGGATGTTGGGAATTCTAGTCACCCTATTGCTTTATTTCGGCTTGATTTCCTGGATTGCCTATCGGAAAAAAGGGAGCAAAGAGGACTATTATCAGGTTAAGAAAGCTGTTCCGGTGACAGTTTTGGCCTTCTCAGTCTTTGCGACCTTGCTTAGCCCCATTTCCTTTCTGACTCTGGTCGGGAATGCCTATACAGGCAGGTCCTATCTCTGGTTTGCCCAGTGTGGCATCTTTCTAGCCATTTCGCTGGCTCATCGCTACTTTTTGCCCCTCTATCAAAAGGGAAACTATGAGACAGCCTATCATCTTTTAGAGGACAAGTTTCAATCGGCAGGCATTCGTTCACTGGCTTCAGGGCTTTTCATCCTCTACCAGTTGGGGCGAATAGCAGTGGTGACCTACTTGTTGTCTCAGGCCTTAGAGCCCTTTATCCCTATCAATCCGCTGGTCTTGTCAGCTTTACTCCTTCTCTTGACGGTCTATTATCTGGCAAGTGGTGGTCTCTTGGTTGTGCTGTGGACGGACTTCTTTCAGGGCTTGGTCCTGCTAGCTATACTAGCCCTCTTTCTACCAAGAATTGCCCAATCTGGTTTAGTCATGAATAGCAGTCAACAGCTATCTCACTTTGCAGAGATGCTGGATGGGAAGACGGTCTTTATCTTAGTTGCAGGAGCAGGTTTTAGTAGTTTGTTTTCCTACGTTTCCTCGCAGGATATCGTCCAACGTTTTAATAGCAAAATGGGGCGTCAGAAGATTGGAAAAATCTTATGGCTACAGGGACTCTTGTCCTTTGGGATTGCTAGTCTACTCTATCTGATTGGCTGCTTAATTCGTCAGGAAAATTTCGCTACCACATCGACCAATCCTGTCCTCATTGCTTACGCTCGGGAGGGTCTGGCACCTTGGTTTGGTGGTTTTATCATGCTGGCTCTCTTGGCAGCAGGCCAATCTACGGTCTCATCCAGTATGAATGCAATCGTGACCTGCTTGAAGTTGGATTTCGCCTGGTCAAAGATTCGCTGGTCGCCAAGCCTCCTATCCTTTGCCTTAGCAGGCCTGTCCTGGCTCCTCTGCCTCTTACTCATGAATGCAGAAATCTACTCCATCTACGAGTGGATTAACGGCTTTATGGGCCTGACACTAGGTGTGATAGGTGGTTTGTATCTCTTGGTCTTACTCCTTAAAAAACCGAGTTTACCACTAGCCAAAATCTATCTGATCTTTAGTCTAGGAGCCTTGGTTCTCTATCATTACAGTGGCCTTTTTGCCAATCCCACTCCTTGGTTAAATAGCATCATCACCACCCTATCTGCTCTTTTTATCTCAATTCTAGGAAGACTATATGAAAGCAAAATCTAAACCCATAGCCGTCATTTTAATCCGTTCGGGTTCACGCGGATTAGTGGATAAAAATATCAAACCTCTTGCAGGCAAACCCTTGGTTTTCTATACCATCGAAGTCGCTCTAGCCTCCAAGTTATTTAGCGACATCTGGGTTTCCTCAGATTCACTAGCCTATCTAGAACTCTGTCGTCAAGCCTATCCAGAGATTCTTTGTGTCCACAGACCAAAAGAATTGGCCCTCTCAACAACCTCTAGCTTAGAAACCTTACGAGACTTTTTACAGCCCTTTGAGGAAGAGCAGGTCTTTGTGAATCTGCAGGTGACCTCACCCCTGAGAGAGGTGGAGCACCTCATCGAGTCCTACCAACTCTACTGTCAGTCTGGCGCCGACCATCTGATTTCTTGTGTCAAGGCGGACAAGAGTCGTAGTCTTTTTTTGCAGTTGGAGGAGTCGTCATTTATCCGTCCGCCTCAGGTTTCCAAGCACTATGCTCGGCAAAAAGAGCCTGTCTATTACTATCCCAATGGTAGTATCTGGATTTCTCGCAAGGACCTTTACCTACGAGATGAGACCTTTTACACGGATAAGACAGTAGCCTATGAAATGCCCAAACTCTATTCTTATGATATCGACGATGCCTTGGACTTTGAAGTCGTTGAGACCTTGCTGCAACATCACCACCTAGGAGAATCAAAGAGATGAAACACCTCATCATTGCCACAACGCCCTTGCAGGCCAAGATTGCCCAGCATATCAAGAGACTCTATCCTAATCAGGACTTTGTCAGCCTTTATGTCAGTCCTGTCAAAAATGCCCGTCAGGAGCATTATGCCAAGGATTTTGACCATGTTCATTATCCTCAAACGACAGAGGACTTGGCTCAGATCTGTCAGGATATAGCCGGAGACTATGACACCATCTTTTATGCTAGTTTTGACAATAGCTTGATTCTGGACCTAGTTGCTAGTTCGACCTACCAGCACCTCATGAGTTTCGATGATGGCTATGCAGATATTTATCCTTTGGGAATGTATGCTTGGCCTCTCCAACCCAGTCAGGTGGGCTCTTTGGGCTTGACCAGAGATGATTTGATTGAGCGGACGGAAAAGCACTATACCCTCTATCGCAGTGACTACCATGTCGTAGCTAGAGAAAAGCTGGTCTATCTGGAGCATTTTTTTGACCTACCTCAAGCACCCGTTTCAAATGGTAAGACGGTCAAGGTCCTGCTGGGGCAAAAGTTCTCCGAAGAGGACGACCAAATCTCCATCCGCTTTATCAGCACCTATGCCAAGGCCTTGGCCATTGACCTCTATCTACCCCATCCCAAGGAAACCTTCACTATCCCTGATGTGACCTACTTGGAGACGGAGCTGATCTTTGAAGATGTCCTTGCCCAACTCTTGCAAGAATATGAGTTCGTTCATGTTTATCACTTCACCTCGTCGGTCAGTCTCCACTTACAAGACCTGCCCCATGTGACCATCACAGGCATTTCCCTCCCCTACTATGAGGACCGTCAAAAAGAATTGCGACGATTGGGTTGTCAGTTTGAAACGGTTTCACTTGGCTGGTAGCATAAATGTATATTTTTAAATATGCAAATCCATACCTCTGTATGGATTTTTTATATATACATATAGTGAAAAACTATAGTTTGAATAATCAAAAAGTGCTTAAATTTCTTGTATAAGCGTTATAGAAGTGTTAAAATACAAGTGTTGGGTTTTAGAGTTTATTAATTGTTATTCAATATAATAATATGATAAATTTTAAAAACTATACAAAAAATATTAGTAAAGGATACTAAGGATGTTTATAAATAAAAAAGAAAAATTTTCCATTCGTAAGTTTAAAGACGGTCGTTCAGATTCAGTCAAAATCGGTACAGTCGCTCTGATTGTCGGTGCAGCCCTTGCAATGGCAGGACAAACCCAGACTGTTGAAGCTGCCGTAAAAGATAATGGTGATGGAACATCGACGATTACTAATAAAAAAGGTTCAACCGTTGTAGAAACTGCTAATTTAGCGGTATATGATATTAATAGTTCAGATGCTGTAAATAAACCAGAGTCAGAATTATCAGCAAGTAAACCACGTGAAACTGATCCAAGTGATACAGGAACAAATACAATCCAAAAAACAGGAAAAGTAGACTACAAATATGTAACTGCTGAAGGGAATACTGTTTTAGAAGAAAACAAAAACCAAGATTTTGGTGCTAATAAAAATATCGATACAACATACGATGTATACGGTAAATCAGGAGAAGTTTTCAAAGGAACTACAGGTGGCGAAGCAGAAGATAGCGACCTAAACGATGCTAAAGAAAATGGTAAGAAAGCAACTATTGAAAAAGATGGAAAAACTTACCACCTAATCGGAGAACCTAAGGTTGAAACGACTGGAGACGGTGCTGGAGTATACTCTGACACAACTCTAGGTGATGTCACTGCGAAATTGACTCCAGAAGGATTAAGCAATGCAGAAGGTAAAATCACTTATGATACTGTAAAACCTGGTGGAAAAGCTTGGATCGTTGAACAAACAGGAAAAGGAACATATGGTAAATATGTACAAGCTGATTCAGGTGCAATCACTTCTGATGATAAAATGATTGAAGCTTTCAAGTCGGGTGAAGCAGCGGCGAAGAACTTCACTTCAGCTAATGTAACAGCTGACGGTGGAATCAAAGAAGGAGACTATGTTTTCGTTCTTGAGAAAAATACCTACACTACTGTTAAAAATATTGATACTAGTTTAACTGCAGGTGTAAGGTTGACTGCTAATAGAGTTGATGGATTAGGTCCAGACTATACTATGGATGATATTTATGCTATGGTACAAAAAAGTAAAAATAATCCAGATAGTCTAGTTGGGGAAAAAAATAAAGAATTTGTCAAAGGATATGTAGCGTATCTAACTAAAAAAGGTTTAGAAGATAATTTAAATACATTAAAACGTTTTATGGCTATCGGACACTCAGCAGAAGATGATGCTAAAGTTATTGATAGTGATGATTCTTTAGATGAAAAAGGGCGACCTACACTTGAGACGCACAGAGATACTAATAATTTAGAACTTAGTTACAGTTCTGATGCAATTTATCCAGAGAATGTAGCGACTGATGAAGCTACGGAAGATTTTGATGCTAGATTTGATAATTTTACATTAACAGCTGAAACTTACTCTTACCGTGATGAAATCACTCCACTTCGTGCATATCGTTTAGCAAGTGGTACTACTACAATCACTTATACTTATGCAGAAGAAAAAACTCGTGAAGTCGAGAAAAAAGGTTCTGTAGTCGTTAACTACCAAACAGAAGACGGAGTAGAATTAAAAGCTCCTTACACTGATACTCCTGAAACAGTAGCTGAAGTAGTAACTGAGAAATACTATGTCGATGCTGATGGACAAGATGTAGTTGTAAGTAGTACTCCAGCTTCTAAAAACGTAGCCTACAACACTACAGACGATGAAAATGAAAAACCTCAAAAACTTACAGATGCAGCTGGAAATGTTTACTACCTAAACGAAGCAAACACTAAAACTGCTGTAAACGATCAAGAAACTACATCACCAGCTGAAACAGGTACAGTAGTAGAAGGTGTTACAAAAGTAACTTACATCTACGAAAAAGCTGGATCAGTTATTGTTAACTACAAAACAGAAGATGGAACAGCTCTTACAGGTACAGTAGTTGGAGACGAAAGCAAAACTGTAGCTTCAGGTACGAAAGCTGTTGATAACGGTAAACCAGGTACAGCCTATAACACTGCAGATAACGGAATGAAACCAGAACGTATTAAAACTGCAGAAGGAAAAGTTTACCAACTAGTTCCAGAATCAACTGAAGGTGAACCAGAAGGTGAAGTAGAATCAGGAACAACTAAAGAAGCAACATACGTTTATAAAGAAGTTAAAGGTAATGTAGTTGTTAAGTATGAAGATACTGAAGGTAACACTCTTGCTGCTGACGAACAAGATGAAACAGATGCTTCTCTAAACGTTAAATACAATACAGCTGATCACAAAAAAGAATCTATCACTAAAGATGGTGTTAAATATTACTTAACAGCTAAAGAACTTAAAGATGATTCTAAACCAGCTACTGGTGATGTCGTTGAAGGAACAACTACAGTAACTTACGTTTATGAAAAAGCTGGATCAGTCATCGTTAATTATCAAACAGAAGACGGAACTCCATTAGTAGGTGTTGACGCAGACGGTGCAAATGTAGCTTCAGGTGCAAAAGACACTACAGACGCTAAAGCAGGAACTGACTACAACACTGCAGACAACGGAATGAAACCAAACCGTATCACAACTGCAGAAGGAAAAGTATACGAACTAGTACCAACAGCGACTAAAGGTGAAGAAACTGGTAAAGTTGTTGCAGGTGAAACGAAAGAAGTAACCTACGTTTATAAAGAAGTAAAAGGTAACGTAGTCGTTAAGTATGAAGATACTGAAGGTAACGTAATCGCTGAAGACGAAAAAGACGAAACAGATGCTTCTCTAAACGTTAAATACGATACAACTGACCACAAAAAAGACGAAATCACTAAAGATGGTGTTAAATATTACCTAACAGCTAAAGCTCTTAAAGACGGTTCTAAAGAAACTGGAGACGTAGTAGAAGGTACTACTGAAGTAACTTATGTTTACGAAAAAGCAGGACAAGTAGTAGTTAACTACCAAACAGAAGATGGAACTCCAATAGTAGGTGTTGATGCAGCAGGTGCTAACGTAGCTTCAGGTGCAAAAGACACTGTAGACGGACGTCCAGGATCAGCATATGACACTTCTGACAATGGAATGAAACCAAACCGTATCACAACTGCAGAAGGAAAAGTATACGAGCTTGTACCAACAGCGACTAAAGGTGATGAAACAGGTACAGTAGTAGCTGGAGAAACGAAAGAAGTAACATACGTTTATAAAGAAGTAACTGGTGACGTAGTCGTTCACTATGTTGACACAGAAGGTAACACAATCGCAGCTGACAAAGATGACCTTAAAGGTGCATCTCTAAGCGAAAAATATGACACTGCTGACAACAAACCAGAAAAAATCACTGCAGAAGATGGAACTGTATACTACATTACAAAAGCTGGTCTTAAAGATGATTCTAAACCAGAAACAGGAAATGTAGTAGAAGGTAAAACTGATGTCACTTACGTTTATGAAAAAGCTGGATCAGTCATCGTTAATTACCAAACAGAAGACGGAACTCCATTAGTAGGAACTGCAGATGGTAAAGATGTAGCTTCAGGTGCTAAAGACACTGACAATGGTAAACCAGGTTCTGAATACAACACTGCAGATAACGGATTGAAACCAAACCGTATCACAACTGCAGAAGGCAAAGTATACGAACTAGTACCAGCATCAACTAAAGGTGCTGAAACAGGTACTGTAGAATCAGGTCAAACGAAAGAAGTAACATACGTTTATAAAGAAGTTAAAGGTAATGTTGTTGTTCACTATACAGATGAGGCAGGAAATAAAATTGCTGAAGATGCTAAAGATACAACAGATGGATCAATTAGCACACCATATGACACTTCTGATAACGGCATGAAACCAGACCGTATTACTACTCCAGAAGGCAAAGTATACGAATTGGTACCAGCATCAACTAAAGGTGCTGAAACTGGTAAGGTTACTGAAGGAACTACAGAAGTAACCTACGTTTATAAAGAAGTAACTGGTGATGTAGTCGTTCACTACGTTGACACAGAAGGTAATGTCATTGCGGAAGATAAAGAAGATACGAAAGGTGCTTCTCTAAACGCTAAATACGATACAACTGACAACAAACCAGAGAAAATCGAAAAAGACGGAACTGTTTACTACTTAACAGAAAAAGCTGTCAAAGACGATTCTAAACCAGAAAACGGAGACGTAGTAGAAGGTAAGACTGAAGTAACTTACGTTTACGAAAAAGCAGGACAAGTAGTTGTTCATTACACTGACGAAAAAGGTAACACTATTCAAGTGGATGCTGTTGATACAAAAGACGGCAAACCAAACGCTGACTACAACACTGCTGATAACGGAATGAAACCAAACCGTATCACTACTCCAGAAGGAAAAGTATACGAATTAATCCCTCAATCAACTAAAGGTGATGAAACTGGTAAAGTTAAAGCTGGAGAAACTACAGAAGTAACTTACGTCTACAAAGAAATCACTGGTAATGTAGTCGTTCACTATGTTGATACAGAAGGAAACACACTTGCTGAAGATACGAAAGATGTAGAAAATGGATCACTAAGTGAGAAATATGATACAACTGATAACAAACCAGCTAAACTTGAAAAAGATGGTACTGTTTACTACTTAACAGCTAAAGAATTGAAAGACGGTTCTAAGCCAGAAAACGGAGCTGTTGTAGAAGGTACTACAGAAATCACTTATGTATACGAAAAAGCAGGAAACGTTCTTGTTCATTACGTAGACGAAGCTGGAAACACTCTTCAAGCAGATGCTGTTGATACTAAAGACGGTCAACCAGGAGCTAAATACGATACTTCTGATAAGGACATGAAACCAACTCGTATCACAACTCCAGAAGGTAAAGTATACGAATTAGTCCCAGCATCAACTAAAGGTAACGAAACTGGTGATGTTGAAGCAGGTAAGACGACAGAAGTGACTTATGTTTACAAAGAGGTTAAAGGAAACGTAGTCGTTCACTACACTGATGAAGCGGGTAACACAATCGCTGAAGACGTTAAAGATACGACTGACGGATCAGTAAGCTCAGCTTATGACACAAGTGACAACAAACCAGCAACTATCACTACTAAAGATGGTAAAGTCTACGTACTTGTACCAACTTCAACTAAGGGTGAAGAATCTGGTAAAGTAACCGAAGGAACTACAGAAGTAACTTACGTTTATAAAGATGCCAAAGAAGAAGCTTCTAAAGCAATCGATAAAGCTTTGTCTGAAAAAGAAAGTAAGATCAAAGAAAATCCTGAGTTAACAAACGAAGAGAAAGAAAAAGCGATTGAAGAAGCTAAGAAAACAGCTGAACAAGCTAAGAAGGCATTGGAAGAAGCGAAAACTCCTGAAGATGTAGAAAAATCTACTACAAAAGGTAAAGAAGAAGTAGAGAAAACTCCTGTTACTCCAGAAGACAAACCAAAAGCGAAAGAAGCGATTGATAAAGCTCTAGAAGAAAAAGTGAAGAAGATTGATGAAAATCCAAACTTGACTCCAGAGCAAAAAGAAAAAGCTAAAGAAGAAGCTAAGAAAGATGCTGAAGAAGCTAAGAAAGCCATCGACAAAGCACCTTCTAAAGAAGAAGTAGAAAAAGCTAAAGAGAATGGTAAGAAAGAAGTTGAGAAAGATACTCCAACTCCAGACAAACCATCAACTCCGTCAGAAAATGATAAGGATCAGCCAACTACACCTTCTCCAGAAGATAAAGCAAAAGCGAAAGAATCGATTGATAAAGCTCTAGAAGATAAAGTGAAGAAGATTGATGAAAATCCAAACTTGACTCCAGAGCAAAAAGAAAAAGCCAAGGAAGAAGCTAAGAAAGAAGCAGAAGCTGTTAAGAAATCAATCGAAGAAGGTAAGACAACTGAATGGGTAGACGAAAAAGGAAACCCAATCAAACCTGTAACACCAGGAACATACCCAGCAGGATCTACTCCTAACTATGAACTAGTAGGAACAGTTACAAACAAAGAAACAGGTAAAGTAACTCATATCTTCAAACCATCAACTAAGAAACCTGTAACGGTATGGGTAGATGTAAATGGTAAGCCAGTGAAACCGCTAGCTGAAGGTGATAACCCAGCTGGATCAATTCCAGGATATGCTTTAGTAGAAACCATAAATGTTGAAGGAACTGGTAATGTCATCCACGTATTTAAACGTACTACAAATGGAAGACCTCAAAAAGAAGATTCTACACATGGAGGATCACTCACTCCATCTCAACCAGGTTCTCCAGCAAGACCTTCAACAAATCCGGTGAGACCGACAGACCCAAGTCAACCAGAAACTCCAGTAGTTCCTGCAGACCCAAGTCAGCCAGCTAACCCAGCTAATCCGGCTAACCCAGCGGGTCCAGCAACTCCAGCGATGCCATCGGCACCAGTAAATGGTGAAGCACCACAAGCTCCAGCAGCTCCATCAGAAGCTAAAGGACAAGCTGAACTTCCAAACACTGGTACAGCAGATAATGCTAGCCTAGCAGCACTTGGACTTCTTGGAGTCTTGAGTGGATTTGGACTTGTTGCTCGTAAGAAAAAAGAAGACTAATTCTAATTAGATTTTCTGACAAGAATAAGGAGTAGGATATCATATCCGCTCCTTTTCTTTTTGGGTTGAGATGAGAGTCATCTTAGAGTTGGTAAAAATTTTCAATGGTTTGATTGTCAATTCTCTGTAGATTTTCTCGTTCTAATCCCATATAGACAAGATTACAGAATCATAATCTATAAGTTGTCTGGCTTGACTTTCTTGATGGAGGTTATATAATAGTTGAAATAATTACAGTTACAACTATGAGGAGAAATATTTATGACCTATGAATACAAGAGCCACATTTATTTGGCAGAGGCAGTTTTAAATGTAAAGAACTTGGCAAGTCAAACAGCCTTTTATCAGCAAGTGCTTGGTTTAGAAGTCTTATCTCAAACTGAGACAGAGGTCGTTCTGGGACTTGGAGGAAAAGCCTTGGTACACTTGATTCAAACACAAGAGAGCGGTGAAGTAAGGGAACATTATGGTCTTTACCATCTGGCTATTCTTTTGCCGACACGCAAGGCTTTGGCAGATGTCTTAAAACACCTGACAGATTTACAGATTCCTCTTGTCGGCGGTGCAGACCATGGGTACAGTGAGGCTCTTTACTTGGAGGATTTGGAGGGAAATGGCATTGAACTCTATCGAGATAAGCCGGTTTCCACATGGGATATTCGAGAAGACGGACGCATTATCGGAGTGACGGAGGCTCTTGCGGCGCAGGATATCTATGAGTTGGGGGAAAGAGTAGAGCCCTTTACTTTAGCAGAGGGTACGAGAATGGGGCATATCCATTTGTCTGTCAAGGATAGTCGAAAGTCCAGCCAGTTTTATCAAAAGGTGTTAGGGTTAGAGGATAAATTCAGTGTGCCTAGCGCTAGTTGGATTGCAGCTGGGGACTATCATCATCATTTGGCAGTCAACGAATGGGGAGGAAAAGGTCTGGCTCCGCGTAAGCAAGGCTTGCCAGGGTTGGCCTACTATGTCATCGAAGTCGCACATAAAGAAGAATTATTAACGATTGCCCAGCGAGCACAAGAAGTTGAGGCACCAATCAAATGGCTGACATCAAGCCAGTTGGAAATCACAGCCCCAGACGGAATCGTGACCCGTATTCGCTTAGCTAGATAGGATGTGATAAAGACCAGCATCTAATACTCAATGAAAATCAAAGAGTAAACTAGGAAACTAGCCGCAGGCTGTACTTGAGTACGGCAAGGCGACGTTGACGCGGTTTGAATTTGATTTTCGAAGAGTATCAATTGTAGAAAGTGCTCCTTATTCTAGTCAGATACGTAGAAATTTTGATATGATAGTAGGGAACAAGGAGAAGAAAACAATGACCAGTGAATACCAGAAAATGATAGCGGGAGAGGTTTACCGTCCATCGGATCCAGAATTGCGAGCCTTGGCTCAGGCTTCTCGCCAAAAACAGTCTGCCTTTAACAAGGAAGAAGATCCTTTGAAGGGAGTCGAAATCATCAAGATCTGGTTCGGCTCGACTGGACAAAATATCTTTGTCAATCCACGCCTGGTGGTCGATTATGGGGTCAATATTCATCTAGGGGAAAATTTTTATTCTAATTGGAACTTGACCATGCTGGATGTTTGTCCGATTCGCATCGGGGACAATGCGATGATTGGTCCCAACTGTCAGTTCTTGACTCCCCTCCATCCATTGGACCCGCAGGAACGTAATTCAGGTGTGGAATACGGCAAGCCTATTACTATCGGAGACAATTTCTGGGCTGGAGGTGGTGTCATTGTCCTTCCTGGAGTGACATTGGGTAATAATGTTGTTGCTGGAGCAGGGGCTGTAATCACTAAGTCCTTTGGCGACAACGTTGTCCTAGCTGGTAATCCTGCGCGTGTGATTAAGGAGATATCTGTGAAATAGAAGTAAAAAGGAACAGCGGAGGTTGTTTCTTTTTTGTAGGTTTCATCATCTTTTACTCAGACTACATTTACCTACTCTATCTCTTAGAAAGTTTGCTTCATTGATTAATTTAAAAGCATCTCGTAACTGGGATGCTTTTTTCTCCTCAATTTATCAGCCTCCTCCTTGACACTCAGTCAGCTTTTGATACAATAGTACAAAATTAGAGGAGGTGGGTCATGATTCAGAAACATGCGATTCCTATTTTAGAGTTTGATGATAATCCTCGTGCGGTTATCATGCCCAATCACGAGGGGCTAGACTTGCACTTGCCAAAGAAGTGTGTCTATGCTTTTTTAGAAGAGGAGATTGACCGTTATGCGAGGGAAGTAGGGGCGGACTGTGTCGGCGAATTCCTTTCTGCCACCAAGACCTATCCAGTCTACGTCATGAGCTACAAGGGCAAGGAGGTCTGTCTGGCTCAGGCTCCTGTTGGTTCAGCTCCAGCAGCCCAGTTTATGGATTGGTTGATTGGATATGGTGTGGAGCAGATTATTTCCACTGGAACCTGTGGTGTACTGGCTGATATAGAAGAAAATGCCTTTCTAGTCCCTGTTCGGGCTTTACGAGACGAAGGTGCTAGCTATCACTATGTGGCACCTTCTCGTTATATGGAAATGCAGCCAGAGGCTACTGCTGCTATTGAGCGAGTGTTGGAAGCCAAAGGGATTCCCTATGAAGAAGTCATGACCTGGACGACAGACGGTTTTTACCGAGAAACGGCTGAAAAGGTGGCTTATCGCAAGGAAGAAGGCTGTGCTGTTGTGGAGATGGAGTGTTCTGCGCTTGCAGCAGTAGCCCAACTGCGTGGGGTTCTCTGGGGAGAGTTGTTGTTTACAGCTGATTCCTTAGCAGACTTGGACCAGTACGATAGTCGTGACTGGGGTTCAGAAGCTTTCGAGAAGGCCTTGGAACTCTGCCTTGAGATAGCCTTTCAGATATAGCTACTCTCCTACTTTTTATGGTACAATGGATGTATGTTATTCAAATTATTTGTGAAAAAAATTGAGAGAGCCTTGGGCGGACTTTCGCCAGCTCGTCGCATCTTTTTAAGTTTCGCTGGAGTTATTTTTATAGGCTCTCTCCTTTTGAGTTTGCCTTTTGTCCAAGCGAGTGGTTCGCAGGCCACTTATTTTGACCATCTTTTTACGACGGTGTCTATGGTCTGTGTAACCGGCCTTTCTACGCAACCGGTAGCTACTACCTATAATGTCTGGGGGCAGTTGATTTGTATGCTCTTGATACAGATTGGTGGTCTGGGGCTCATGACTTTTATCGGGGTCTTTTATATTCAGGGGAAGCAAAAGCTCAGTCTTCGCAGTCGTGAAACTATTCAGGAAAGCTTTAGTTACGGGGAGACTCGGTCGCTGAAGGCCTTTATGCGATCTATCTTTTTGACGACTTTTCTAGTGGAGGGCTTGGGTGCCTTTCTACTAAGTTTCCGTTTTATTCCTGAGTTCGGCTGGGGACGAGGCATTTTTACCTCTATCTTTTTAGCCATTTCAGCCTTTTGTAATGCTGGTTTTGATAATTTCGGCAGTAGCAGTTTAGTGGCTTTTCAGACGGATCCCTTGATCAATCTGGTCATTGCTGGCTTGATTATCACGGGTGGTCTTGGCTTTATGGTCTGGTTTGACTTGGCAACCCAGTTTGACAAGAAGAAAAAACGCCGTCTGCGTTTCCACACCAAACTAGTCCTCTTCTTGACTGCAGGGATTTTGCTGTTTGGGACAATATCCACACTCTTTACGGAATGGCACAATCCAGGAACAATTGGCAATCTCAGTGTTCCAGAGAAAGTGCTGGTTAGCTTTTTCCAAACCGTCAGCATGAGAACAGCTGGCTTTGCTTCTATTGATTACACTCAAGCTCGGCCTGTGACCTTGTTTATCTATATCCTACAGATGTTTCTGGGTGGAGCGCCTGGAGGGACGGCTGGGGGACTCAAGATTACGACTTTCTTTGTCTTGTTGGTCTTTGCGCGTAGTGAATTGCTGGGCTTACCTCATGCTAATGTTGCGCAGAGAACCATTGAGGTCCGAACAGTCCAAAAATCCTTTAGTGTCTTCATTATCTTTTTGATGACCTTCTTGTTGGGCTTGATGTTGTTGGGAATTACAGCAGAAGGAACACCGCGATTTATTTACCTCATGTTTGAGACCATTTCAGCTCTTGCGACAGTTGGGGTAACGGCAAATCTGACACCAGAATTAGGCAAGTTAGCTCTTAGCATTATCATGGTGCTCATGTTTATTGGCCGTATCGGTCCCTTGACCTTGCTGGTTAGTCTAGCTGACTACCAGCCTGATAAGAAAGATTTGATTCAGTATATGAAAGCAGATATTAGTATTGGATAAGAAAGGAAGAATGATGTCAGATCGTACGATTGGAATTTTAGGTTTGGGGATTTTCGGGAGTAGTGTCCTGACAGCCCTAGCCAAGCAAGATATGAATATCATTGCCATTGACGACCACGCCGAGCGCATCAATCAATTTGAGCCAGTTTTGGCGCGTGGAGTTGTGGGCGATATTACAGATGAGGAACTCCTCAGAACTGCAGGAATTGATACCTGTGATACGGTTGTGGTGGCAACAGGGGAAAATCTGGAGTCGAGTGTGCTTGCAGTTATGCATTGTAAGAGTCTAGGGGTACCAAGGGTTATTGCAAAGGTCAAAAGCCAGACAGCTAAGAAGGTGCTAGAAAAAATCGGTGCTGACTCGGTGATTTCACCTGAGTATGAAATGGGGCAGTCTCTAGCGCAGACCATTCTCTTTCATAACAATGTTGATGTCTTTCAGCTGGATAAAAATGTGTCTATCGTAGAGATGAAAATTCCGAGTGTTTGGACAGGTCAAAGCCTGAGCCAGCTAGATTTACGTGGCAAATACAACCTCAATATCCTAGGATTCCGTGAACAAGAAAATTCACCCTTGGATGTCCAATTTGGACCTAATGACCTCTTGAAGGCAGATGCCTATATTTTAGCAGTCATTAACAACCAGTATCTAGATGACTTGGCAGAATTAAATTCGTAAGGAGGGGATTTCCCTCTTTTTTTGATGTCCAAGATAGTAAATAGAGAGAAACCTGTATCCCAAATGAGACCAGAACCCCTTGTATTCCAGTAAAAGTCCTTCAAAAACGGGACTTTATGGTAAAATAGAGAGAAGTGACAAGAGAGAGTAAGAAAAAATCAGTCCCCTAAAGGAGTAGATCATGAAGTTATTGTCTATCGCCATCCCTAGCTACAATGCAGCAGCCTATCTTCATTATTGTGTGGAGTCGCTAGTGATTGGTGGTGAGCAAGTTGAGATTTTGATTATCAATGACGGGTCTCAGGACCAGACTCAGGAAATAGCTGAGCGTTTAGCTAGCAAGTACCCTAGCATCGTTAGAGCTATTTATCAGGAAAATAAAGGCCATGGTGGTGCGGTCAATCGTGGCTTGGCGGAGGCTTCTGGACGTTATTTTAAAGTAGTTGATAGTGATGACTGGGTGGATCCTCGTGCCTACTTGAAAATTCTTGAAACCTTGCAGGAACTTGAGAGCCAGGGGCAGGAAGTAGATGCCTTTGTGACTAATTTTGTCTATGAAAAGGAAGGTCAGTCTCGTAAGAAGAGTATGAGTTACGAGTCAGTTTTACCTGTCCAGCAGATTTTTGGATGGGATCAGGTCGGAAATTTCTCAAAAGGCCAGTATATCATGATGCACTCGCTGATTTACCGGACAGATTTGTTGCGAGCCAGCCAGTTCCAACTGCCTGAGCATACTTTTTATGTCGATAATCTTTTTGTCTTTACTCCCCTTCAGCAGGTCAAGACCATGTACTATCTACCTGTTGATTTCTATCGTTATTTGATTGGGCGTGAAGACCAGTCGGTCAATGAACAAGTGATGATTAAGCGTATTGACCAGCAACTCAAGGTCAATCGACTCTTGGTAGACCAGCTTGATTTGTCCCAAGTGAGTCACCCAAAAATGCGAGAATATCTGCTGAATCATATTGAGATTACGACGGTGATTTCCAGTGCCCTGCTCAACCGAGCTGGAACAGCGGAGCATCTGGCAAAAAAACGTGAGCTGTGGACCTATATTCAGCAGGAAAATCCAGAGGTCTTTCAGGCTATCCGTAAGACCATGTTGAGCCGTTTGACCAAACATTCAGTCTTGCCAGCTCGCAAACTTTCCAATGTCGTCTATCAAATCACCAAATCTGTTTATGGATTTAATTAATATAAGTATTTTATAAGAGGGATTTAAGAAAAATTTTAACTTTTTCTTAATCCTTTTTAATTTTAGGAGATTATACTAGAGTCATCAAATAAAGAAAAACTCTAAGGAGAATCCTATGAAATTCAATCCAAATCAAAGATATACTCGTTGGTCTATTCGCCGTCTTAGTGTCGGTGTTGCCTCAGTTGTTGTTGCTAGCGGCTTCTTTGTCCTAGTTGGTCAACCAAGTTCTGTACGTGCTGATGTGGTCAATCCAACCCCTACTCAAGTTGTCCCAGATACTACTTCGGTGAGTGAAAAGAGCGACTTACCAGTAGAAGTTCTCAAAGCAGCAGTCGATACAGCTCTTCCTTCAGAGCAGGCAGAATCAACACCTAAAGCAAGCTTGGATACTGCAAGCTCTCCAGAAAAAGCAGATGTAGGTGCTAAAGAGCCGGTAGTAGCACCAAAAGAAGAAGCGCAAGCAAAACCAGAATCTAAGAAACAAACAGAAGATGCGGTTAAACCTGTGGAAAGTCCTGCAGCTACAGTTTCTGGACAAGACCGTGAAGCAAGTGAAGCTCAACCAGCAACCACCCCAGCTGAAGTCCAAAAAGGTGTGGCTGACAATACTAAAGACACAGTAGATGTCCCAGCTACTTACTTGGATAAAGCCAACTTCCCTGGACCGTTCACAGCCGGAGTCAACCAAGTTATTCCTTACGAGTTCTTCGCCGGTGACGGTATGTTGACTCGCCTTATCTTGAAAGCATCCGACAAGGCTCCATGGTCAGACAATGGTTCAGCTAAAAATCCAGCTCTTCCACCAGTAGAAAAATTGGGCAAAGGTCTCTACTTCTACGAAGTAGACTTGGCAGGTACTCAAGGTAAATCAGACAAAGATTTGCTTGACCTCTTGAAACAAAACGGCACTCAAAGTTATAAAGCTACTATCAAGGTATACGGTGCCAAAGACGGCAAGGCT
The DNA here is from genome assembly GCF_042436615.2 of Streptococcus bovismuti. Classification (GTDB taxonomy): domain Bacteria; phylum Bacillota; class Bacilli; order Lactobacillales; family Streptococcaceae; genus Streptococcus. The sequence goes on from NZ_JBHMFR020000008.1 coordinate 64,570, forward strand.
GATTTGAGCAATCTCGTAGCGACTAAAGATTTGAATGTCAACTTGAATGGCTTGACCACCCCAGCTGAAGTCCAAAAAGGCGTAGCTGACAATACTAAAGACACAGTGGATGTTCCAGCCTCTTACTTGGACAAAGCCAATTTCCCAGGCCCATTCACAGCTGGTGTTAACCAAGTTATTCCTTACGAGTTCTTCGCCGGTGACGGTATGTTAACTCGTCTTATCTTGAAAGCATCCGACAAGGCTCAATGGTCAGACAATGGTTCGGCTAAAAATCCAGCTCTCCCACCAGTAGAGAAATTGGGCAAAGGCCTTTACTTCTACGAAGTAGATTTGGCAGGTACTCAGGGTAAATCAGATAAAGAGTTGCTTGATCTCTTGAAACAAAACGGAACTCAAAGTTATAAAGCTACCATCAAAGTGTACGGTGCTAAAGATGGCAAGGCAGACTTGAGCAACCTCGTAGCGACTAAAAATTTGGATGTCAATTTGAATGGCTTAACCACCCCAGCTGAAGTGCAAAAAGGCGTAGCTGACCATACCAAAGATACAGTAGATGTCCCAGCCACTTACTTGGATAAAGCGAACTTCCCTGGCCCATTCACAGCCGGTGTTAACCAAGTTATCCCATATGAATTCTTCGCTGGTGATGGTATGTTGACTCGTCTGATTTTGAAAGCTTCTGACAAGGCCCCATGGTCAGACAATGGTTCAGCTAAAAATCCAGCTCTTCCACCAGTAGAAAAATTGGGCAAAGGTCTCTATTTCTATGAAGTAGACTTGGCCGGCACTCAAGGAAAATCTGATAAAGCTCTTCTTGACCTCTTGAAACAAAACGGCACTCAAAGCTATAAAGCTACCATCAAAGTGTACGGTGCTAAAGACGGCAAGGCAGACTTGAGCAACCTTGTAGCGACAAAAGATTTGACAGTGAACTTGCATGGACATCAGTCTCTGATTCCGATGCAGTCAGGTTTCGTCCCATCTTCTAATGGTTCAGCTATGCCGGCTCCAATGATGAATAGTCATCAAGATGCATCTAAGATGAACGCTCAAATGCCTAGTGCCAATCAAGATGAGATGAAATCTAAAATGCCAGCTGCTAGTCAGGATAAGATGATGCCTAACAAAGAGCAGGACAAAACCATGAATGCTAGCCAGCCTATGGCAACACCAAGCATGAAACAAGATCAAGCTCCAGCAGCCTCAAGCAAAATGTCTGATGAAGGCAAGATGGTATCTAATAACAAGGTATCAAGTCCAATGATGGCTGATCAAATGAAAGACCAAAAAGACATGCTTCCATATACTGGTGAAGCCCAAACATCAATGGCTACTCTTGGATTCTTTGGATTAGCCTTGGCCGGACTTCTAGGTGGACTCGGTTTGAAAGCTAAAAAAGAAGAAAATGACTAGTCTAGCTACAGACTTTCTATCTAGGATATGAAAAATCCAGATATCGTTTAGAATGTTCGTAAAGAGATTAAAATAGTGTTATACTATTGTGGTATAGCACTGTTTTTTTCAAAGGAGAGACAGATGGGAAAGACAATTTTACTCGTTGACGACGAGGTAGAAATCACAGATATTCATCAACGTTATCTGGTTCAGGCAGGATATCAGGTTTTGGTGGCCCATGATGGAGTAGAGGCCTTAGAAATCTTCAAGAGAAAACCAATTGATTTGATTATTACAGATATCATGATGCCTCGGATGGATGGTTATGATTTGATTAGCGAAGTTCAGTATCAATCTCCGGATCAGCCTTTTCTCTTTATCACGGCTAAGACCAGTGAGCAGGACAAGATTTACGGCTTGAGCTTAGGGGCAGATGACTTTATTGCCAAGCCCTTTAGTCCTCGTGAGCTGGTTTTGCGTGTCCACAATATCTTGCGTCGCCTTCATCGTGGAGGTGAGACAGAAGTCGTCAGTCTCGGGAATTTACGGATGAATCATGGTAGCCATGAGGTCCAAGTTGGAGATGTGGCGCTTGATTTGACCGTCAAATCCTTCGAACTTCTATGGCTTTTAGCCAGCAATCCAGAGCGGGTTTTCTCTAAGACAGACCTCTATGAAAAGGTCTGGCAAGAAGACTATGTGGATGACACCAATACCTTGAATGTTCATATTCATGCTCTTCGACAGGAGTTGGCTAAACATGCTAGTTCAGAAACACCCACCATCAAAACCGTCTGGGGCTTGGGCTACAAAATTGAGAAAGCACGAGGTAGTTAATGAAATTAAAAAGTTATATTTTAGTGGGGTATGTCATTTCAACACTCCTAACGATTATCGTGGTTTTTTGGGCCATCCAGCGAATGCTAATTGAAGAAAGAGAAATTTATTTCCTAGTGGGTATGACTCTAGTGGCTAGTTTTATCGGTGCTGGGATTAGTCTCTTTCTCCTATCGCCGGTCTTTACTTCATTGGGCAAACTCAAGGAACATGCCAAGAGAGTAGCGGACAAGGATTTCCCTGCAAATCTGGAGGTTCAAGGCCCTGTAGAATTTCAACAATTAGGCCAAGCTTTCAATGAAATGTCCCATGATTTGCAGGCGACATTTGATTCCTTGGAAGAAAGCGAACGAGAAAAGGGCTTGATGATTGCCCAACTATCGCATGATATCAAGACCCCTATCACGTCAATCCAAGCGACGGTAGAAGGAATTTTGGATGGGGTTATCAAGGAAGGAGAACAGGACCATTATCTAGCAACCATTGGGCGCCAGACTGAAAGACTCAATAAACTGGTTGAGGAATTAAATTTTTTGACTCTAAACACAGCTAGAAATCAGGTGGAAACGACCAGCAAGGACAGCATTTTTCTGGACCAGCTCTTGATTGAGTGCATGAGCGAATTTCAGTTCTTGATTGAGCAGGAGGAGCGAGATGTTCATTTGCAGGTAATTCCTGAGTCTGCCCGAATTGAGGGAGATTATGCCAAGCTTTCTCGTATCTTGGTGAATCTGGTCAATAACGCTTTTAAATACTCAGCCCCAGGAACCAAGCTGGAAGTGGTGGCTAAGCTGGAAAATAACCAGCTTTCAATCAGTGTGACCGATGAGGGGCAGGGCATTGCTCCAGAGGATTTGGAGAATATTTTCAAACGCCTTTATCGTGTAGAAACTTCGCGTAACATGAAAACAGGTGGTCATGGCTTAGGACTTGCGATTGCGCGTGAATTGGCCCATCAATTGGGTGGAGAAATCATAGTTAGCAGTCAGTACGGTCTCGGAAGCACCTTTACACTCGTTCTCAATCTCTCTGGCAATGAAAATAAAGCTTAAACCCCCTTTACAAATCTAGCCATTCATGGTAAAATGGATTTTGTGTGAAATATCAGCAGGAAAGCATGAAGCTCGTCAACAGGTGTCTTATGATAAGTAACCTTGGCTGTTTAGGCGAAGGGCATCTGCACGAATCAGGGCTTTCTAAGTGACTATTTCCACCGAAATATTATTTATATCAGGAGGACATTCACATGTCACGTTATACAGGACCATCTTGGAAACAAGCTCGTCGCCTTGGCCTTTCACTTACAGGTACAGGTAAAGAATTGGCACGTCGTAACTACGTACCAGGACAACACGGACCAAACAACCGTTCTAAATTGTCAGAATACGGTTTGCAATTGGCTGAAAAACAAAAACTTCGTTTCACTTACGGTGTAGGTGAAAAACAATTCCGTAACTTGTTCGTACAAGCTACAAAAATCAAAGGCGGAATCCTAGGTTTCAACTTCATGCTTCTTTTGGAACGTCGTTTGGATAACGTTGTTTACCGTCTTGGTCTTGCGACTACTCGTCGTCAAGCTCGTCAATTCGTAAACCACGGTCACATCCTTGTTGACGGAAAACGCGTTGATATCCCATCATACCGCGTAACTCCAGGTCAAGTGATCTCAGTTCGTGAAAAATCATTGAAAGTTCCAGCTATCCTTGAAGCAGTAGAAGCTACTCTTGGACGTCCAGCATTCGTATCATTCGACGCTGAAAAATTGGAAGGTTCATTGACTCGCTTGCCAGAACGCGACGAAATTAACCCAGAAATCAACGAAGCACTTGTCGTTGAATTCTACAACAAGATGTTGTAATATTTTATTGAATCAGATAGGCTTTAGAACCTTGATATTAAGCACTTTGGGGCGCTTTCCCTTAGTGCTTTTTTTGTTTTTACAATAGCTTTTAAGCATACAGCTATAAGTATCTATACGCGACTAGATCTGTATAGTTTAAAGTGATATAATAGTCTAAAAGGAGGTACTACTATGAATGTTTTAGAAAAAAATACACAGGTAAACTTTAAGACTAACAGAGACTTGTTAGAGAAGGCTAAAGCTATTATCACAGCGCAAAATCTTGATATGACAGCTAGTTTTAACTTGTTTTTAGAACACATTGTAGAAAATAAAGCTTTGCCATTTGAAACTCGAGTAGATAAAGAAAGAGAAGAACTTCTGTCAGGGTTGCGTGCTGAAATTGCCCGTAGCTTTGACGATTTAGAACATGGAAGAACTTACAGCCTTGATGAAGTGAGGGCTAACCTTGGAATTTAACGAGAACTCATATAGCCTGATTATCTCAGAAACGGTACAAGAACAGCTAAGAGGTATTAAAGATTATATCTCAGCTAACTACTTTTCAGAACAGGCAGGAGCAAACACAGTTAAGAATATTCTTTACGGATTGGAACGTCTTGAAGTTTTCCCGGAAGCAGGATTTGATGCTGATGAAAGAGTAGGAGTTATTATATACCCACCCCACAAAACTCGATGCATCATTTTAGGCGATTACCTAGCCTTCTATCATATTTTAGAGGATAGAAAAGCTGTCTTTGTATCAGATATTATTCATAGCAAACAGGATTACATTCGCTTGTTCAAGAAAAAATAGTGCATATTATTGAACTGCGTTTTGGATTCTCTAAAATACTAGACAAGATGAAATTTCTAGTTCTAGCATTTCAATAGATACAAATAAATAGAGAAAAGCAAAAAAAGACTTAGTCTTTATTTAAAATATATTAGAAATAATATGAAAATCTTTTTATAAAAATATTATATTCAATAATACTGACACAATAGAAATTGAGAAGAGATGGTATTCTTCGTTTTTATATTTCAGGTTCTCACAATATGAAAAATCGATGGTATAATAAGATTAGACGGATTATTTATTGAGGTAATAGCGATGAAATATTTTAAATTAATCAATGGTGGAACTTATCATATTGATGAGTTTGAAGAGAGAACAAATAAAGAATCACTATATTATCAAAATGGCAGTAAGTACGCATTGTGTCCAACTTGTGGTTCTTCGATTCAACTTATCGGGGGGGAAAATAATAATACGCGAAATAGAGCTGGAAGATATTATGCGGCACATACAAAAAATCCTATAGAAGGACTGCCATACGACATAGGAAGAAAAAGTAATTGTGCAAATTATGAAGGAAATCAAGATAATTGGCAGGGTATTTATCAAAGGAGACAAGGGCTTCCTGAAAATGAAGAATTATCTAGATTTATAGACAATAATAAGTCAGATATTGCTAAAAAAGTTGGTGACTTAATTGGATTTTATGGAATCAAATGCAATGGGGAGCCAAGTGCTATTTTTAACCGATTATTAAATTCTTTCAAAGAAAACGGAGGATTATGTATTTCACCAGAACAATTTGCACCTGAATATATTCCTAGAATGATTATCGAAAGAGCTGAGCCAGTTATTTGCTGGGGTTCAATTCCTCATGAAGAAATACGCAATCGTATCCTACAACATCCACTGTTACAAGATTCAATTGATGGGAGACAATTTAAACCAAATATTGAAACAAGGCTTGTTTGTGTTTTAAATAATGGAAACGCTCCTACTCAAATCCAAATCAGATTATTGTTTGAAGATAGGGAATTGAACTTAAAACAAGTAAATGCTAAAATTTAGTGCAACGAAAGATAAAAAAGAGGAGCCTCGTAATGAAGCTCCTCTTGTTTTTAATTGTCCGAATCAATATTCTTATTTCAAAAAAAGGTAGTCATTCGAACGATTTCCCTTGCAATATAGTGAAATTAACAAAAAGAAAAAACGCTGATCAAGCGTTTTTCTTCTGTATTATGTGACTATTAGTCCGTCTCGCTCCGTTAGGTGCGAGACAAAACAACCACCCGCTATGCGGGTGCGCGTCGAAGGTTATACCAAAAAAACTCCGAACGCGATACAATA
>NZ_JBHMFR020000009.1:0-64671 GCF_042436615.2 Streptococcus bovismuti
AAGAGCAATAAGGCTTGAACAAAGTGAAAGCCAGCGTCTTTAGGCGCTGGCTGGTAATTTGGGCTTATAGCCCTGGGACAAACCACCCGTTTGACGGGTGGTCATGATTGATTTGGGTTCTTCAATACCTTAATACTCTTTGAAAATCTCTTCAAACTATGTCAGCTTCGCTTTGCCGTACTCAAGTACTTTCTGTAGCTTGCTTCCTAGTTTGCTTTTTGATTTTCATTGAGTATAAGTCAGGCACTAAAATGTCTAACCAGGATTCAAAGATACTTGTAGAGTTGGGGGAGGTACTTGAAAATAAAAAAACCACACTTTGCAAGAAACAAGGTGTGGTTGTATTTTATCTCTTAGACCAAGTTCTCTTCATAAAGAGAAGTAGGATTGGGTATATCTCCAATCGGCCTGCAATCATTGCAAAGGAGAGGAGAATTTTTGAGATAGGACTAAAGATTGAGAAACTAGAAGTGGTTCCTAGAATAGGTCCTATATTATTGAAACAGCTAAAGACAGCGCTGGTCACAACCAGAAAATCATTGCTATCTAGGCTGACAATAAAGATAAGTGCTAGTAAAATCATAGTATAGATGACAAAGTACTTGAGAATTTTATGCTGGGTATCCTTGTCAATCACCGTTTTATTCACATGGAGGGTCAAAACACGGTGGGGCGATAGAATTGATAAAATTTGGTTTTTGGCAATTTTTGAAAGGATAAGGCCTCGAATAACCTTGAGTCCACCTGCGGTTGATCCAGCAGAGCCGCCGATTCCCATGAGAAAGAGGAGGATAAACTGGGAGAAGAGGGGCCAGTTGGTAATATCTCCATATCCAAAACCAGTTGTTGTAATGATGTTGGAAACCTGGAAGAAGGCCATTTCAAAACTTTTTGAAAATCCCGGGTAGAGATAGAGAGTATTGAGGCTGATCAAGCCTGTAGAAATCATTACGATGAATAAGTAAGCCCGAAGTTCTTCATCTCCAAAGAAGGCTTTGATGCGACGGAGCATGAGGTAGTAGTAGAGATTGAAATTGACCCCAAAAACCAGAACTCCGATACTAACCAGATAGGTAATCAGTGAGCTACCATAGTGGGCAATCCCGTCGTTATAGACGGTAAATCCTCCTGTACCCGCTGTTCCCATGGCAATGACAAAACTATCAAATAGAGGCATTCCGGCTAGGTAATAGATGATGACAAAGAGAGAAAAGAGAGCTAGGTAAAGGAGATAGAGAATCTGGGCAGTGTTTTTTAGTTTGGATACAACCTTACCAAAGACAGGACCAGGAACCTCAGCCTTCATTACCTCTAGGTGGCTATTTTTGGCGTTATCCATGATAGCAAGTGCAAAAACAAGCACTCCCATCCCTCCAATCAAGTGGGTAAAGCTTCGCCAGAAGAGGAGGGAACGACTGAGAACCGAAACGTCGTTCAGAATAGTTGCCCCAGTAGTTGTAAAGCCAGAACTAATCTCAAAAAAGGCATCGATAACGCTGGGAATTTGCCCAGCAAAGACAAAGGGGAGACCGCCAAAGAAAGACCAAAGAATCCAACAGAGAGCAACAATCAAGATTCCCTCCTTGGCGTAAATTCGTTGATTTTTTGGCTTTTGTAAAATTCCTGAACCACCTAGTAATACGAGAAGCCCAATCGTTGTAAAGAGGGCTGTAAAGACTTGGCTCGATTCGTGGTAATAGACAGCTACAGCTACAGGAACCAAGAGGAGAACAGCTTCAATCAAAAGTAACTTTGAAAGGAGGTAACGAATCATACTTTTATTCATTTCTTACCTCGCGATCAAGTCATAAATCTTGGTGATGTTTGGCAACAAGGTCGTTACTAGGAGTTTGTCTCCGACTTCAAGCATATCCTCCCCAGTTGGGAAAATAGTCTTGCCCTTTCGAATGATGGCTGCAATAAGAACCCCTTTTTTCAATTTCAGTTGAGAAAGTGGTTTGGCAGTCATTTTATTAGCTTCCTTGATATGGAATTGCAGGGTTTCGATTTGGCCATTGGCTAGATGGTGCATGGCTTGAAGGTCTGAATACTGGGCATTAACCCGACCACGAATAAAGTGCATAATCGTATCTACAGCGATGCTTTTAGGTGTGATGATACTTGAAAAATCAGGCGCATTGATAATCTCGAGGAGACTGGTACGATTAACCTTAGTGATATTTTTTTGTACACCTACCCTGTCAAGGAACATAGAAGTAATCAGATTTTCTTCATCGACTCCTGTTAGGGTCGCAACGGCATCATAGTTTTGAGCACTTTCTTCCAGTAGGATGTCTTTTGCGGTCCCATCTCCTTGAACGATGTAGAGATTTGGGAATTTCTCGCTAAAGAAGCTGGCGATCTCAGGATTGATTTCAATAACCTTGGTATCGATTCGACTATCTTTGAGGATACCTAGAAGATAATAAGCGATTCTTCCAGCCCCGATGATGAGAAGGCTCTTCACAGCACGTGATTTGAAATAATTATGGAAGAGCATCATATCAACACGGTTACCAGTGACAAAGATTCTATCTTTATCCTGTATGGTCATGTCACCGCTTGGAATGATAATTTGATGATCCCTCTCTATAGCGCAGACAATAACATTGCCAAATTTTTTACGAAAATCAGAAATGGGCATTTGGCAAAGACCGCTGGAAGATTTAACAGTGAATTCCATGAGGCTAACGCGTCCACCAAAGAAACGTTCGACAGAGAGGGCGTTGGGGAAGTCAATGATATTCGCGATAGCGCGGGCAGCCAAGAGCTCAGGGTTAACGATAAGAGAAAAACCGAGAATATTCTTTTCCTTGAAATAAGAGTTAGAATATTCAGGGTTCCGCACCCGAACGATGGTCTCTTTAGCTCCCATTTTTTTGGCTAGAACGGCTGCAATCATGTTCACTTCATCGTATTCAGTCAGGGCAATAAAGATATCACAATCCTGGACACTGGCTTGCTCAAGGATGGTAAAATCGGCCCCGTTACCAAGGATACCCATGATATCAAAGCGATTAACAATATGATTGAGAACAGCTTCGTCTTGCTCAATCAGCAAAACATCATGCTTTTCTGCAACCAAGGAGCGACAGAGGGCAGAACCAACTTTTCCCCCTCCGACAAGGATAATTTTCATAATAAAACCTACTTTTTCATGATGTAACTATCATACCTTTTTTCAAGAAAAAATGCACCTACTAGCTAATAACAAGAGCTTTTAGTAGGAAATTTGCTATAAGGTAAAACTATACCCTAATCAATTGAAATAGCTATTAGCGACTTTCTCTGAAATATGGTATGATAAAGGATATACAAGGAGATAAAATGAATAATAATTTACTGGTATTACAATCAGACTTTGGTCTGGTTGATGGTGCGGTATCGGCTATGATTGGAGTGGCTTTAGAAGAATCTCCAACCTTAAAAATTCATCATTTGACGCACGATATCACGCCTTATAATATTTTTGAGGGGAGCTATCGTCTCTTTCAGACGGTAGATTACTGGCCTGAGGGAACGACATTTGTATCGGTGGTCGATCCAGGTGTCGGCTCGAAACGTAAGAGTGTAGTTGCCAAGACTGTAAAAAATCAATACATTGTCACGCCAGACAATGGAACGCTTTCTTTTATCAAGAAACACGTTGGTATTGTAGCCATTCGTGAAATTTCTGAAGTGGCCAATAGACGTCAAAACACAGAGCATTCTTATACCTTCCACGGTCGTGATGTCTATGCCTATACTGGTGCTAAACTAGCTAGTGGTCACATTAGTTTTGAGGAAGTGGGGCCAGAGCTCAGTGTGGATCAGATTGTGGAGCTTCCAGTCGTAGAGACCATCATAGAAGATTATCTAGTGAAGGGAGCTATTGATATTCTGGATGTGCGTTTTGGTTCGCTTTGGACCTCTATCACGCGAGAAGAATTTTACAAGCTGGAACCAGCATTCGGTGACCGTTTTGAGGTGACTATCTATCATGCAGATATGCTGGTCTATCAAAATCAGGTTGTTTATGGCAAATCATTTGTGGATGTGAGAATTGGGCAACCCATCCTTTACATCAACTCTCTCTATCGTTTAGGTCTGGCTATCAACCAAGGTTCCTTTGCCAAGGCCTATAATGTGGGTGTCGGTTCATCTTGGACCATTGAAATAAAGAAAATAGAAGGATAAAATAGGAGAATAAATAGTATGGAAATCAAATTTACAATTAAACAAGTTGTTGCTGTCGGAATTGGCGCTGCCCTCTTTGTCGTCATCGGGATGATCAACATTCCGACCCCTGTTCCAAATACAAGCATCCAGCTTCAGTATGCGGTACAAGCGCTACTTTCTATTATTTTTGGACCGATTATCGGTTTGCTTGTCGGGTTGATTGGTCATGCAATCAAGGATTCTCTTGCTGGTTACGGTTTGTGGTGGACTTGGATTATCGCTAGCGGGCTCTTTGGTCTAGCTGTGGGGCTATTTAGAAAGTACGTTCGCGTGATCAATGGTGTCTTTGACTGGAAAGATATTCTTATTTTTAACCTCATTCAACTACTTGCAAATGCCCTTGTTTGGGGTGTCTTGGCACCACTTGGAGATGTTGTGATTTATCAAGAAGCTGCAGAAAAAGTATTTGCCCAAGGGATTGTTGCGGGAATTGCTAATGGTGTATCTGTAGCTATTGCAGGAACTCTTCTCTTGCTTGCCTATGCAGGAACTCAAACTCGTGCAGGAAGTTTGAAAAAGGATTAAAATGATGGGAAAGGCTGGGCAACCAGTCTTTTTCGATGTTTATAGATTAGTTAGACAAGTAAGCTAGGATAGGAATCTTTTTGGCGCTAAGATTTTAAGAGAAGAGACTGCAAGAAGGGGTAGATTTATGATAAAATAGAAGTCTAAGAAGCGAATGAAGAGAGTAAGATGAAAGAAGCTATAATTGAGTGGAAGGATTTCTCTTTCCGGTATGAAACACAACAAGAACCGACCTTGCAAGGGGTGGACTTGACCATTTATAAGGGAGAGAAAGTCTTAATTGTTGGGCCATCTGGGTCAGGTAAGTCTACCTTGGGTCAATGTTTGAATGGGATTATTCCCAATATTTACAAGGGTCAGACGTCTGGAGAATTTTTGATCAAGGGGCAAGCGGCCTTTGATATGAGTATCTATGATAAGTCTCATCTGGTCAGTACAGTTTTGCAGGATACTGATGGGCAGTTTATCGGTCTGTCTGTGGCAGAAGATTTGGCTTTTGCTCTAGAAAATGATGTAACAAGTTTAGAAGAGATGAAAAGCCGTGTTCATAAATGGGCTGAAAAGCTGGACCTTCTTTCTTTACTGTCTCAGCGTCCTCAGGATTTGTCAGGTGGACAAAAGCAGCGGGTCAGTCTGGCTGGTGTCTTGATTGATGAGAGTCCGATTCTTTTGTTTGATGAGCCACTTGCCAATCTGGATCCCAAGTCAGGTCAGGATATTATCGAATTGATTGACCAGATTCATAAGGAAGAGGGAACGACGACACTTATTATTGAGCATCGTTTGGAGGATGTTCTGCATCGCCCTGTGGATCGGATTGTCTTGATCAATGATGGTCGTATTCTCTTTAATGGGAGCCCTGACCAGCTACTGGCGACTGATTTATTGACCCAAAATGGAATTCGAGAACCCCTTTATCTAACCACTCTCCGTCAATTGGGTGTGGATTTAGCCAAGGAAGAACAATTAGCAAATCTGGATAACTTGTCTATCTCAAAAGGCCAGATTCAGTTGCGGACGGAACTGGTAAAAGAAACCCCAGAATTGCAGTCACTCTTTAAATTAGAGGATGTGTCTTTTTCTTATGATGATAGACCGATTTTAAAATCCATTTATTTAGATATTAAAAAGGGTGAAAAGATTGCCATTGTCGGAAAAAATGGAGCAGGGAAATCAACTCTAGCCAAGGCCATAAGTAGCTTTATCCAGACGGAAGGCCGCTATCTTTGGGAAGAGCAGGATATAAAAGGAGATTCGGTAGCAGAACGGGCGGAACGAGTAGGCTATGTGCTGCAAAATCCTAATCAAATGATTTCAACCAATATGATTTTTGATGAGGTGGCTCTAGGGCTCCGTTTGCGAGGTGTGAATGAGAAGGAAATTGAAACGAGAGTCTATGAAACCTTGAAAATCTGCGGTCTCTATGAATTCCGTAATTGGCCCATTTCTGCCCTGTCATTTGGTCAGAAAAAACGTGTCACTATTGCATCGATTTTGGTTTTAGGAGCTGAAATTATCCTCCTAGATGAACCGACTGCAGGTCAGGACCAGAAGAACTATACTGAGATTATGGAATTTCTCGAAGAGTTGCATCAAAAAGGGCATACCATTGTCATGATTACTCATGATATGCAATTGATGCTGGATTATTCAGACCGAGCTCTTGTCATGGTGGATGGGGAACTGATTGCCGATACTGATCCAGCTAGTCTTTTGAGCAATCCTGAGCTGTTAGTAAAAGCCAATCTAAAAGAAACTTCAATCTTCAACTTGGCCAAGAAACTAGACGTGGATCCACTTGCTTTAACGGCATTTTATAAAGAAAGGAGAGAAGGATGCAAGCTAAATTAATCGGTTACCAGCATAGAGATACTGTGATTCATCGCTTGTCAGGAGCTGGTAAACTCCTCTTTTTCATCCTTGTATCATTGGCGGCCATGATTAGCTATGATACCAGACTGCTTGTTCTGATTGCTATTTTTTCGGTCTTTCTCCTCTATTTGTCAGAAATCCGCTTTAAAGATGTTTCCTTTGTAGCCGTTTTTGCGACGGTATTTGCCGTTTTAAACGTCTTGATGGTCTATCTCTTTTCTCCCGAGTATGGGGTTGGACTTTACGGAGAGAGGAGTGTGATTTGGCAGGGAATCGGTGCCTACACTCTGACCAGCCAAGAGCTCTTTTATCTGCTAAATCTGGCCATTAAGTACCTTTGCACTATTCCTCTGGCTATTATCTTTTTGATGACAACCCATCCTAGTCAGTTTGCTTCCAGTTTAAATCAAATTGGTGTGCCTTACAAGATTGCCTATTCAGTCAGCCTGACTTTGCGCTATATTCCAGATTTGCAGGAAGAATTCTTTACTATCAAGATGTCTCAGGAGGCGCGTGGGATGGAATTATCCAAGAAAGCTTCTCTTATGCAACGAATCAAAGGCAATCTGCGCATTATTACGCCCTTGATTTTTAGCTCGTTAGAACGCATTGATACCATCGCGACCGCCATGGAGCTTCGGCGCTTTGGGAAAGAGAAAAAACGCACTTGGTATAGTTATCAGGCCTTGAAAAAAGGAGATTATCTTACCTTGCTCTTGGCAGCCTTGTTTTTAGTAGCTAGTTTACTACTTATCTTGCAGAATCAGGGACGATTTTACAACCCTTGGAAATAGCTTGAAAAAATTGAAAAAATCAAGTCGTTTCTATTGACAATGATTCTGAAAGTGTTATACTAAGAAAGTAGTTTCGCTGATTTACTTCAAACCTGTTGTGAGGTAAGTTAACGATGCCTTAACCACGCTGTTTGCTGAGCTTGACTCCGGGCAGTGTGGCTATTTTTTTGCAATGGTGAAAGGAAGCAAGTCATGACAAATCACATTGTATTATTTGAACCTCAAATTCCACAAAATACAGGCAATATCGCGCGTACTTGCGCTGCGACCAATTCTCCCCTCCACATCATCAAGCCAATGGGCTTTCCTATCGATGATCGCAAGATGAAGCGGGCGGGGTTGGATTATTGGGATAAGCTAGAGATTTATTTTTACGAGAGTTTGGAGGATTTCATGTCTCAGATGAAGGGCAAACTCTACCTGATTTCTAAATTCGCTGAGAAAGTGTATTCTGATGTGGATTTATCGACTGACGAGGACCATTATTTTCTTTTTGGACGTGAAGACAAGGGTTTACCTGAAGACTTTATGCGCGAACATCCTGAGAAGGCTCTTCGTATTCCTATGAATGATGAACATGTCCGCAGTCTTAATGTGTCTAATACCGTCTGCATGATTGTCTATGAGGCTCTTCGCCAGCAGAACTTTGCAGGTCTTGAGCTTGTTCATACCTATGAAGTGGATAAATTGAAATAAAAAATGAAAATGAAAATGAACAAAATGCTTGCGCTTGCAAGCGTTTTTTGTTATGATAAAAGAGTCTTCAGGGCAGGGTGTGATTCCCGACCGGCGGTGACTTTAACTAGGAAATGATCTTTTCCTTTTATACTTTGTTGACAAGCTTTGCCTAACCAGAAGTTATGCCTACAGCTTGTCGCCTAGTCTAAAAGAAAAATCTCTATTTCCTTCTCTTTAAAGAAGTCCGCGAGCGCAAGCTGATGTGGTGAGATTCCACAACCGACAGTATAGTCTGGATGGGAGAAGACGAAAGAATAGCTTTGTCTGTTCTGATAGATTTATAGCTAAACTGTAACCGCTTGCTTGAATTTCCTTAATAGAGTGAGAGGGAACTTTTGGGATATAAAAAGTGAGAATAGATAGAAAATCCTTTCTAACTTCTTCTGATTTTATAGAAAATTGGAGGAACCTGTTATGACAAACACACGTCGACTTTCGACCATTGCAATTCTATCAGCTATCTCATTTGTGCTGATGTACTTTGACTTTCCGCTTTTACCAGCGGCATCCTTCCTTAAGATCGAATTTAGTATCTTGCCAGTCCTTGTGGGCTTGGTGGTCATGGATTTGCCTGCTGCTCTAGGAATTCTCTTGCTTCGCTCACTCTTGAAGCTGCTTCTTAACAGCCAGGGAGTGAATACTTACATTGGTTTGCCAATGAATATCGTAGCTTTGGGAGTTTTTGTCATCGTATTTGCTTTGATTTGGAAAAAGGAACGGACAACCCTTCGTTTCCTACTAGGCTCTCTAGCTGGAACTATTGGCTTGACCGTGGCTATGTTGGTTCTCAACTATGTTTACGCTGTTCCTTTGTACGCTAAGTTTGCTAACTTTGATATTGGAAAAATTTTGGGACTTTCCAACTACCTAATGACCATGGTATTACCTTTTAACTTGATTGAGGGAGTAATCTTTTCCGTTTCATTCTGGTTGTTGTATATTCTCTTGAAACCAACCTTAAAACATTATGAAAGATAAACAAACATTTTTAATGAAGGGCAGTTTTGCCCTTTTACTTTTCGTTATTCTTGGCTACATGGTCAAATTTTACCCTGAAACGCTGGTCGGTTTTGACCAACCGATACAGACTGCCGTTCGAGGAGACTTGCCAGATTACTTGACTATTCTTTTCCGAGCCATCACACGCCTGATTGATATCCCAGTGATTATCACTTGGGTTGTCATCGTAGCCTTTATCTTTTATCGTAAGCGGTGGAAGATAGAAAGTTTCTTCATGCTAGGGAATTTGGCTTTGGCTGGTCTTTTAATCGTGACCTTTAAAAATATCTACCAGCGCCCACGGCCAGCTATTTTACACTTGGTTGAGGAGAAGGGATTTTCTTTTCCAAGTGGCCATTCTCTGGCTGTAACCTTGATGGTCGGCTCTCTGATTGTCGTCCTCAGTCAACGGATTAAAAATCCAGTCTGGAGAAAAATCGTGCAAATCGTACTTGCTCTCTATCTAGTCAGTGTGCTGGTATCAAGGGTTTATCTGGGAGTTCATTATCCATCAGATGTCCTTGCCAGTCTCTGTGTGGGTTTGGGAGTCTTGTTTATCGAATTTCCCTTCTATGACAAGCTCCGCTTCCAATGGCGATTTAAAGGCAAGCAGAAGTGAATATCAAATTCTCTTGAGGAGAAAGAAATGAAAGTCAACATAAAAGCTCTCCATCCGACTCAACTATACTTATCAGAAAAGAAACTAGCAGGCATCCAGACACTTTATCAGTCGGTAGAACTAAACAATGTTGATCCAATTAGTATTCTTGCATTTGGAAATTGCTTGTTGATTACAGATGGGCATCACAGGGCTTATCAGGCTTTATTGGCAGGTAGGGATACGATTTCTGCTGAGTGGGATAGAGATGGTGGGGATGAACTATATCATCTCTATGCGCAAGCTTGTGAAGAAAGAAAAATTTACTCTGTTCTGGACTTAAAAAATCATATCTTAGCTCAAGATGAGTATGAAGCAAAATGGTATAACTGGTGTGAGGGTTTTAATCAAGCAGCAACTCTTTTGTTGAAAAGGAAAGCAGATGAAACAGACCCTACAAATAGATAATTCACTGCGTCTTGTTCCTTTTTATATTGAAATTAGTCTAATCTAACTTGTTTTTTAACTCAAAATCTGATAAACTATGTAGTAATTGAATAGAAATCTGCAAGACTAGTAACTCAAGGGAAGTATATCAGGGAGGAGAGCCGTGACTGCAAGCTCTCTATATGAAAGCTGGGTGAATTCACTTGTGCATGGATTTAGAAATGAAGGTCTGACTTGTCAGATAAAAACGGATGGTACCGCGTGTCAACGCTCCGAGTGGAGTTTTTGGCATGTGGTTTTCTTTTTATCTACGAGAGACTGATGGAGGAATTATGTCAACTATTGAAGAACAATTAAAAGCGCTTCGTGAAGAAACGCTGGCTAGCTTGAAGCAGATTACTGCTGAAAATAAAAAAGAGATGCAAGATTTGCGTGTTTCTGTCCTTGGTAAAAAGGGTTCGCTTACTGAAATTCTCAAAGGGATGAAAGATGTCTCTGCTGAGATGCGACCAATCATTGGGAAACACGTCAATGAAGCTCGTGATGTCTTGACAGCTGCTTTTGAAGAAACAGCTAAGCTCTTGGAAGAAAAGAAAGTCGCGGCTCAACTGGCTAGCGAGAGTATCGATGTGACACTTCCAGGTCGTCCAGTTGCGACTGGTCACCGTCATGTCCTCACACAAACCAGTGAAGAAATCGAAGATATTTTCATTGGGATGGGTTACCAAGTCGTGGATGGTTTTGAAGTGGAGCAAGACTACTATAACTTTGAACGTATGAACCTTCCCAAAGACCACCCAGCTCGTGATATGCAGGATACTTTCTACATCACAGAAGAGATTTTACTTCGTACTCATACATCTCCAGTGCAGGCGCGTGCTATGGATGCCCATGATTTCTCTAAAGGTCCTTTGAAAATGATCTCACCAGGGCGTGTCTTCCGTCGTGACACAGACGATGCGACCCACAGTCACCAGTTCCACCAAATTGAAGGCTTGGTTGTTGGGAAAAATATCTCTATGGCTGACCTTCAAGGAACTCTTCAATTGATTGTGCAAAAAATGTTCGGTGAAGAGCGTCAGATCCGTCTGCGCCCCTCTTACTTCCCATTCACAGAGCCATCTGTTGAGGTGGATGTTTCTTGCTTCAAGTGTGGTGGAGAAGGCTGTAACGTATGTAAGAAAACAGGTTGGATCGAAATTATGGGTGCCGGTATGGTTCACCCACGTGTCCTTGAAATGAGTGGTATCGATGCGACTGTTTACTCTGGATTTGCCTTTGGTCTTGGACAAGAACGTGTAGCTATGCTCCGTTACGGAATCAACGATATCCGTGGATTCTACCAAGGAGATGTCCGCTTCTCAGAACAGTTTAAATAAGATTGAACACTGAAACACAGTCTTAGTCAGGTACTCTTGAGAGAACTTGTTAGGACTGATTCGAAGAAAAAGAAAGGAATTGAAAAGGTCTTACTTGGTGGGATCTTACAATCAGAATTATGCTTGTATCTTATAAATGGTTAAAAGAATTGGTGGACATTGATGTGCCATCACAAGAGTTGGCTGAAAAAATGTCAACTACAGGGATCGAGGTAGAAGGTGTGGAATCTCCGGCCGCCGGTCTCTCAAAAATTGTCGTCGGTGAGGTCTTGTCTTGCGAAGATGTGCCAGAAACTCACCTTCATGTTTGTCAGGTTAACGTTGGCGAAGAAGAAGCCCGTCAAATCGTCTGTGGTGCACCGAATGTGCGTGCTGGTATCAAGGTCATGGTGGCTCTTCCAGGAGCTCGCATCGCTGACAATTACAAGATCAAAAAAGGGAAAATCCGTGGCTTGGAGTCACTTGGGATGATCTGTTCACTTGGTGAATTGGGCATTTCTGACTCAGTTGTGCCTAAGGAATTCGCAGATGGCATTCAAATTTTGCCAGAAAATGCCGTTCCAGGTGAGGAAGTATTCTCATATCTAGATTTAGATGATGAAATCATCGAACTGTCTATCACACCAAACCGTGCAGATGCCCTTTCTATGCGTGGAGTGGCTCACGAAGTGGCAGCCATCTATGATAAGGCAGTCAACTTTAAAGAATTTACTCTTTCAGAAACTGACCAAGCTGCAGCAGATGCTCTTTCTGTAGGTATTGAGACAGACAAGGCGCCTTACTATGCAGCTCGTATCTTGGACAATGTTACTATCGCACCAAGTCCACAATGGTTGCAAAACCTTCTTATGAATGAAGGTATCCGTCCTATTAACAACGTGGTGGACGTGACAAACTACATCCTGCTCTACTTTGGTCAACCAATGCATGCTTTTGACTTGGATACCTTTGAAGGGAGTGACATCCGTGTGCGTGAAGCGCGTGCTGGTGAAAAATTGGTGACCTTGGATGGTGAAGAACGTGACTTGGAAACAAATGACCTAGTCATCACTGTCGCAGACAAGCCAGTAGCTCTTGCAGGTGTTATGGGTGGTCAAGCGACAGAAATCTCTGAAAAGTCTAGTCGTGTTGTCCTTGAAGCTGCTGTTTTCAATGGCAAATCTATCCGTAAGACAAGCGGTCGCCTTAACCTTCGTTCAGAATCGTCTTCTCGCTTTGAAAAAGGTATCAATGTGGCAACTGTTAACGAAGCTCTTGATGCGGCGGCTAGCATGATTGCAGAACTTGCAGGTGCGACGGTGCGCAAAGGCATCGTTTCAGCGGGTGAGCTTGATACCTCTGATGTGGAAGTTTCTTCAACTCTTGCTGATGTTAACCGTGTCCTTGGTACAGAACTTTCTTACGCGGATGTAGAAGACGTCTTCCGCCGTCTTGGCTTTGATCTTTCTGGAAATGCAGACAGCTTTACAGTCAGCGTCCCACGTCGTCGTTGGGATATCACAATCGAGGCAGATCTCTTTGAAGAAATTGCTCGTATCTATGGATATGACCGCTTGCCAACCAGCCTTCCAAAAGACGATGGTACAGCAGGTGAATTGACTGCGACACAAAAACTTCGCCGCCAAGTTCGTACCATTGCTGAAGGGGCAGGTTTGACAGAAATCATCACCTACGCTCTAACAACTCCTGAAAAAGCAGTTGAGTTCACAGCTCAACCAAGTAACCTTACGGAACTTATGTGGCCAATGACAGTGGACCGTTCTGTCCTCCGTCAAAATATGATTTCTGGTATCCTTGATACAGTTGCTTACAATGTGGCTCGTAAGAACAAAAACTTGGCACTTTACGAGATCGGAAAAGTCTTTGAACAAACAGGCAATCCAAAAGAAGAACTTCCAAATGAGATTAATAGCTTTGCCTTTGCCTTGACAGGCTTGGTTGCTGAAAAAGATTTCCAAACAGCAGCAGTTCCAGTTGATTTCTTCTATGCTAAAGGAATCCTTGAAGCATTATTTACTCGCTTGGGACTAGAAGTGACCTATACGGCAACATCTGAAATCGCTAGCCTTCACCCAGGTCGTACCGCTATGATTTCACTCGGTGACCAAGTTCTTGGTTTCCTTGGTCAAGTACACCCAGTCACTGCTAAGGCTTACGATATTCCAGAAACGTATGTAGCTGAGCTCAACCTTTCAGCCATTGAAGCAGCGCTTCAACCTGCTGCTCCATTTGTGGAAATCACCAAATTCCCAGCAGTCAGCCGTGACGTGGCTCTACTCCTCAAGGCAGAAGTCACTCATCAAGAAGTTGTAGACGCTATCCAAGCTGCAGGCGTGAAACGTTTGACAGATATCAAACTTTTTGACGTTTTCTCAGGTGAAAAATTGGGACTTGGTATGAAGTCAATGGCTTATAGCTTGACTTTCCAAAATCCAGAAGATAGCTTAACGGACGAAGAAGTCGCACGCTACATGGAAAAAATCCAAGCGTCTCTTGAAGAAAAAGTCAATGCAGAAGTGCGTTAACTCATCAATCCATCCTCCAGGGTGGATTTTTGCTTTTCAAATAACAATTCAGGATCAAAAATAGACAGTTGAGGAACAGAGAAGATAAATTGGAGTTTACCAGTGTATAATGTACTCATAACTCAAAGTACCCTAAGATTTTTTACTAAAATGAGGATGATAAAAATGGACAGAAATCATTGTAAAGGCTATCAAAAAAGGGTATAATAAGTGCAAGACATTTCGGAGGTGAAAGATGCTAGAAGTAAGAAGTCTAGAGAAAAGTTTTGGACCTAAGCAAGTTTTGTTTGGTATTGACTTTCAAGCGCGACCAGGTCGTATTTTGGGATTAGTCGGAAAAAATGGTGCTGGGAAGACAACAATTTTCCACAGTATTTTGAAGTTTTTAGAATATCAAGGAGAAATTATTCTGGATGGTCAGGATATTCGTCAGGAGACCTATGCTCGGATTGGCTATCTGCCTGAAGAACGCAGTCTCATGCCTAAATTGACAGTACTTGAACAAGTTCGTTACTTGGCGACTCTAAAAGGTATGGATGCTAAGGAAATCAAGGAAAAACTTCCTCAATGGATGAAGAGGTTGGAAGTGAAAGGGAAGCTGACTGATAAAATCAAGAGTCTGTCAAAAGGAAATCAGCAGAAGATTCAGCTGATTATTACTCTGATTCATGAGCCAGACTTGATTATTTTGGATGAGCCTTTCAGTGGATTGGATCCAGTCAATACAGAATTGCTCAAGCAAGTCATTTTTCAAGAAAAAGAACGTGGGGCAACCATTATCTTTTCTGACCATGTTATGACTAATGTCGAGGAACTTTGTGATGATATTTTGATGATTCGAGATGGCCGTGTGGTCTTGCATGGGCCAGTTCAGGATGTCCGCAATCAATACGGGAAAACGCGTCTCTTTGTTTCAAGTGAACGAAGCAAGGAAGAATTGGAAAACCTTCCTCATGTCAAACAGGTGAGCTTGACTAAACAAGGCAGTTGGAAATTGATCTTAGAGGATGAGAGCGCTGGAAGGGAACTCTTCCCAATCTTGACTCAGGGGCAATATATCGCAACCTTTGACCAGCAAGCGCCAACAATCGATGAAATCTTTAAACTAGAATCAGGGGTGGAAGTATGAGAAATATGTGGGTTGTAATGAAGGAAACCTATCTTCGACATGTCAAATCGTGGAGTTTCTTCTTTATGGTGATTTCGCCGTTCTTGTTTATCGGTCTATCTGGGGGAATTGGCTATCTCCAAGGGTCTTCTATGGCTAAGAATAGTAAGATAGCAGTAGTAACAACTGTGCCATCTGTGGAAGATGGGCTTAAGGATACCAACGGTATCAACTTTGATTATCAGGATGAAGCCAGTGCCCAAGCTGCTATCAAAGATGAGAAAATCAAGGGTTACCTAACCATTGACCAAGAGGACAGCGTCCTCAAGGCCGTCTATCATGGTGAAACTTCTCTTGAAACAGGCATCAAGTTAGCAGTAACCAATAAGCTCAACGAACTGCAATACCAACTCAATCGTTCGGCAGCCAATTTGTCACAAGAACAGGAAAAACGCTTGGAACAAACAGTTAACTTTACGGAGAAAATTGATGAATCCAAGGAAAATAAAAAAATGATTCAAACCTTTGCGGCCGCAGGGCTTGGTTTCTTCCTTTATATGATTTTGATTACCTATGCTAGTGTCACTGCTCAGGAAGTGGCTAGCGAGAAAGGAACCAAAATTATGGAGGTGGTCTTCTCTAGTATCCGAGCTAGTCATTATTTCTACGCTCGCATGCTGGCTCTGCTTCTTGTGATTTTGACTCATATTGGCATTTACGTCGTGGGTGGACTTGCTGCCATTCTTCTCTTTAAAGACCTACCAATCTTGGCACAATCTGGTATTCTAAACCATATAGGAGAGGCTTTCTCGCTCAACACCTTATTGTTTGTCTTGGTTAGCCTCTTTATGTACGTTGTTTTAGCAGCCTTCTTAGGTTCTATGGTTTCTCGTCCTGAGGACTCAGGAAAAGCCTTGTCGCCTTTGATGATTTTGATTATAGGTGGTTTTTTTGGAGTGACAGCTCTAGGTGCAGCTGGTGACAATCTCATCTTGAAGATTGGTTCATATATTCCCTTTATTTCGACTTTCTTCATGCCATTTAGAGCTATTAATGGTTATGCAAATGGCCTAGAAGCTTGGATTTCGCTTGCTATTACGATTGCTTTTGCAGTAATTGCAACAGTCTTTATTGGGCGTATGTATGCTAGTCTCGTTCTGCAGACAGATGATTTAGGTCCTTGGAAAACCTTTAAACGTGCCTTGTCTTATAAATAGAAGAGCCTCGCGAAAGCGAGGTTTTTGAGAGACAAAAAGAGTGGAATTCAGAAAAATATTTTTCATATCTATTGACTTTTAGGGGTGAAATTTGGTATTATAGTAGGCGGTATTGTTTACCCCATTTGAAAGGCCCCGGAACCTTCCAAATACTTTTCGATGGGAAGGAACACCCATCACCGTAAACAAAAATCGAACTATATATAGGAGAAATCATGAACAAAACAACATTTATGGCTAAACCAGGCCAAGTTGAACGTAAATGGTACGTAGTTGACGCAACTGATGTACCACTTGGACGTCTTTCTGCAGTAGTTGCTAGCGTACTTCGCGGAAAAAACAAACCAACATTTACACCACACACTGATACAGGTGACTTTGTGATTGTTATCAATGCTGAAAAAGTTAAATTGACTGGTAAAAAAGCAACTGATAAAATCTACTACACTCACTCAAACCACCCAGGTGGATTGAAACAAATCTCTGCAGGTGAACTTCGTTCTAAAAATGCAGTACGTTTGATCGAGAAATCAGTTAAAGGTATGCTTCCACACAATACACTTGGACGCGCTCAAGGTATGAAGTTGAAAGTATTTGTTGGAGCTGAGCACACTCACGCTGCACAACAACCAGAAGTTCTTGATATTTCAGGACTTATCTAAGGAAAGGAACAATAAAGTATGTCACAAGCACAATATGCAGGTACTGGACGTCGTAAAAACGCTGTTGCACGCGTTCGCCTTGTTCCAGGAACTGGTAAAATCACTATTAACAAAAAAGATGTTGAAGAGTACATCCCACACGCTGACCTTCGTCTTGTAATCAACCAACCATTCGCAGTTACTTCAACTGCAGGTTCATACGACGTTTTCGTTAACGTTGTAGGTGGTGGATACGCTGGTCAATCAGGAGCTATCCGTCACGGTATCGCTCGTGCCCTTCTTCAAGTAGACCCAGACTTCCGCGATTCATTGAAACGTGCAGGACTTCTTACACGTGACTCACGTAAAGTTGAACGTAAGAAACCAGGTCTTAAGAAAGCTCGTAAAGCTAGCCAGTTCTCAAAACGTTAAGAACCAGCTACAATACAGCATTTACAACACTTCATGGTTCACACCATGGGGTGTTTTTTTGAGGATTTTTAGTAAAATTCACACCATTTTTCACACCAAATTCACACCATTACTTTTTAAGACTGCGATAAGCAATCTCTCCAACAGCCATTGGAATGACATTTGAAGTGTTGACATAAGTCTTAGTTGTAATCGTGTCACTATGGGTTAGAGCTTCAGAAATAGCTTCAATAGACGTTCCAGCCTGTTTTGCTAATGTTGCTCCTGTATGTCGTAATTTATGAGGTGTAGCATGTTTAAGTTCTGGATGACGACGTTTGACAGATTTCATTTTATTATTGAGATAGTCAGAGTGTAGTGGACTGTTAACATTACCCTTCATATCGAAATAAGTAAAGACATACTGTTCATCAGATTAGATAATTCCAAATTTTGCTAGTTTGAAATCAATTTTTTGTTCCCCACTCAAATTTTGGTCTAAAAATTTAACAACGAATCACTCAAATTTTTTGTAAAATATGTCGTAATTAAAGAAAGTAAAAATGATTTATTTTCTGAATTCATATTAGCTAGTAAACATTAAAAATCAAAAAGAGATATAAATACCTGCTGAGTTTAGAACTTCAGCAGGTATTTATATGTTGATGTCATTAGAGGTTGAGGAAATTTTGGTATTACTTGGAGATGATTTGATTAATAATATATATATTTACTTAATCTTTTACACAATATTTTTGAAATAATAGTTGAATTAATTCTATAATAAAGTTACTGGAACTTATTGATGTAGTCTGGATTACTCAAATTTTATTTTGATATGTTTTACGATAATCTCCAGGAGACAGTCCAGTCCTTTGTTTAAAAATTTTAGTAAAGTAAGAATAATTATCATACCCTACTTGACAAGATACTTGTGATATCGAGATATTTGTTTGAGATAGGAGAGATTTAGCAGCATTAAT
Source organism: Streptococcus bovismuti (assembly GCF_042436615.2). GTDB lineage: Bacteria > Bacillota > Bacilli > Lactobacillales > Streptococcaceae > Streptococcus. The sequence goes on from NZ_JBHMFR020000009.1 coordinate 18,456, forward strand.
GCGCTTATCCGTTATATATTTAACAAGAGTTTCTCCTGTTTCTTTTTTAAAAATTCTAGCCAAATGATCTGCGCTGAGATAAACCATATCTGCTAATATAGAACGATTTATATCTTCATAGTAGTGATGATCTATGTATTCGACAATGCGTTGAATACTATTTTTTTGGTTTTCAATGTTTGTTGCAAATTTCTTAGCATGTGATCAGTAATAGTCAAAGTAATCCTGAAAAGATTCAATTGAATGAAAGCGTCGTTGGAATAGGAAATCATGAGTGCTGTTTTGGAATAATTTATGAGCTGAAATTCCATTTTGATCTAGATATATTCCTATTTGTTGAGTCCAATCTAGTAAAATTTGTTGTAGTGTAAAAGTAGGAATTTGAGAATTATAAGCAAGTGAATTAATTTTTTCTCTTAATTCGTATTCACTTAAGCTATCTAAAAAAGTAATTGAAAGAGTTTCTGTTTTAAAGGAAGTTGGAAAACTATGTGGAACACATGTAATAGTATTCCAATAAGAAACATATTGTTCATTATAAATGTAGAGTTCTTTGGTATGAAATAAAATATCGGATATTTTATGGCAACTCTTATATATAATGTTGGAGTATTTACTAAAGTTATTAGAAATTTGAGAATGAATCTCATATGCCAATTTGTCACTACGTTTGGATGAGTCTACTCTAAAGAGACAAACATATTGATCAACCTGGCTTTCCATTTTGAATAGACTTATCAGCTTATAAGAAGGTTGTGAAATTCTTTGAAGTTCTCTTTTTAGTTGAGAAGTCCATGATGGAGTTTCTGCAGAATAATCTTCTTCATTAAGATTGATTGTTAAAACTGCAAGAAAAAAATACTGGTGTTTTTGAAGAATAAAATCTTGTTTGCTTGCTATATTTTCTAGCTCATCAATGCGAGAAATTTGAGGTTTTCTAAGGTAATCATACCAGAAGTTATCTTCTATTTGTAAAAGTGCATCATTTTTTCCGTTTAAGTTATGATTCTCAATTTTACTAATGGCTTTTTGAATAATAAATTCTAATTTTTCAAAGTTAATGGGTTTTAGATAGTATTCGAAGCTTTGCAATTCAATTGCTTTTTGAGCATAGTTGAAGTCGGCGTAATTGGTTAAAAAAATTGTTTTTATATCATATTTTTCATTTCTAATCCAAGATAAGAGTTCGAGGCCACTACCTTGAGGCATTTCTATATCGCTTATCATGAGATCAATAGGATGTTCTCTAATAATATTTTGAGCTTGAGTGAGGCTATAGGCAACATAAACAGTGTCAATGTGTAGTTTAGCCCAATTTATTTTCTCTCGTAAAGCTTCAATGATAAAACGATCATCATCAACTAATAAGATGTTCATTATAACCTCCGTCTATAATCTTGTATGGAATAAGTAAAAGAATTTTAGCCCCACCTTCTTCATTATTTTCAAATGCAATACTATAGTCATTAGGATAGAGAAGATTTAAACGTTCGATGGTGTTTGTGATCCCAATATGATGTCCATCTTCTGTTATTAGAGACTGTTTCTGATTTAGTTTTGATAAAATTTCTTCAGAGAAACCTGGACCATTATCCTCGATACAAATCTGAATATAATCTGAGTTCTCAGTTTTTACTTTTTTTATTGATAGCAAAATTGTAAATAAATCCTGAAATGAAAAACCATGTTTTATTGTGTTTTCAATAAATGTTTGTAAAAGTAACGATGGAACAAGGGTATTTTGTAGATTAGAATTATAGTCTAGTGAAAAGTTGATACTATTTCCATACCGAATTCGTTGTATTTCTAAATAATCTTTAATATGCTGAACTTCATCTTTAAGTTCTGAAAAATCTTGATTAGCCATAAATAAATGACGGAGATAATTTGAAGTTAGGATAGTTAAATCTTCAATTTCCTTGTAGTTTTTGGTTTGAAGCATACTATGAATCATCGATAACATATTTAGGTAGAAATGCGGACGGATTTGGTTCTTTAGATAATTAAGTTCAATCTTTTTAAGTTCTAGTTGTGAATGGTATTCCCGGATTTTTAATTCTTGCATGTCAAATATTACTTTATTAAGTTTATCATTTGCCTTATCAATTTCTAGTATACCTTCAGATATAAAAAATTCAGAAGGGAGGATGGGATCTCCAAGTTGAGAGAGTCGTTCAGTGAGTCTTGTTATAGGTTTAATCATCCACTGACGAATATACAGGATAATGATGATTGATAAAATTGTGATAATGATAGGAACAGCTGATAAAAATACTTCTAAGAGTGTGATATTTCTAAAGACTTCGGCATAATCGACTAAAACATAAATATCGAAAGGTAAATGCGTTTTTTCATTTTGGGCATGAATTAGGTAATTAGCGGACGGTATATTGTTAGGCTCTTTTAAGGAGAGTTTACCATTATTACCAATATTAAGTTTATTGAGAGGTTTTAGGATATCTTCTGAGGATATGACTGCATAAATGATTTTTCCTTCGTAATGAACGGATTTAACTAAGTATTCGCTATCTTTAATAGTTATATTTTTCCATTTACGGTCACTTATATCGCTACTTAGTGATTTTAGATATGTTTTTAACAGTAAATAATCTTCATATGGAATATAAAGATTGGAAACATTGATAAAATGTTTAGTAGCATCTGTTTCCAATAAGAATGTCATATGGGTTTCATTTTGATATTCAAACTCTGTAAAACTAGTTTGAACTTTTTTTAGACTTTCTTGATAGTTTAAAAATTTTTGTACATGATTTAATTTTTCCAAATCTTCACTGTGTGTTATTGTTGAATACATAAACCTCTCTGCAGAATGTAATTTTTCATTAACAGAGTCAGCATAAATTTCAATTGAACTACGTAAGTGTACTATATTTTGGTTTTTAATAAAATTTCTGGTTATGTTACTCATAGCAATATTGATTAAAATATTTATCAATAGTAGCACAAGTAGGAGTTTAAAGAAAAAATGAATAGAATGTTTTTTTGATAACTCGCGATTTAATTTCATATACTAGCCTCGTATTTAAATTATATCACTTTGAAAATACGATATCATGTACAAAACAGATATGTTTTATCAAGATGTCGGAAAAGTAATAGTTCTCAGAAATGATAAACTGAAAAATTGATAAACCTAGTCCAAAAAGTTATATTAAAGGAATCCTATATGGTGTAAAATAATCGTAGAAAATCAGATAGGAGGAAAAAAATGAAAGTAGCATCTCAGTTTCATAAAATAAAATTAAAGCATAGTATTCCGTTATATATATTACTTTTTCCTTCAATATTGCTATTAATTTTATTTTCCTATATTCCCATGTTGGGACTAATTATTGCATTTAAAGACTATTCACCAGCCAATGGTATCTTTGCTAGTCAGTGGGTAGGATTTAAGTACTTTACTCAATTTTTCTCATCATTCCAATTCGGGACAACTATGTTCAATACATTAAAAATTTCACTTTATAGTATTGTAGTAGGATTCCCCTTACCTATTATACTAGCTATAATTAGTAATCAGTTAAGAGTTGGGAAGTTTAGAAAAATATTTCAAGTGACAACTTACTTACCCCATTTTATCTCTACAATGGTTATGTGTGGGATGATTATCTTATTTTTATCTCCTACTAGTGGTTTGTTAGCGAATGTATTTAAGTCTGTTGGAATCACTATTCCAGATTTTTTATCAAAACCTAGTAGTTTTGCAGGTGTTTATGTTTGGAGTGATGTATGGCAACATATTGGTTGGGATAGTATTATTTATCTAGCAGCTCTTTCTGCAATTGATCCTACATATTATGAGGCTGCAACTATGGATGGTGCCTCTAGATTACAAAAAATTCGTCATATAGAATTACCATTACTTTTGCCGACCGCTATGATTCTATTAATATTAAGAGCGGGTAGTTTGTTGAGTGTAGGTTTTGAGAAAGTATTACTATTACAGAATCCTCTTAATTTAGCAGGAAGTGAGATAATTTCTACCTATGTTTATAAAGTTGGTATGGTGAACTTCCAGTATAGTTATTCGACCGCTATAGGGTTATTTAATACGGTAGTCAATCTAATAATTTTGCTATCTGTCAACTGGTTCTCAAAACGATATACTAGAACGGGTCTTTTTTAAAGAAAGGAGTGCTTAAGGTGAGATGGTTTCATAAATCAAGAAAAACAAACTCTGAATTATTATTTGACATAGTTACCTATGGTTTGGCAATTTTCCTTATCCTGTTAATTGTATATCCGTTATGGTTTGTAGTGATTGCATCTTTTAGTAATCCTTCAGATGTTGCAAATGGAAAGGTATGGTTTATTCCTAGAGAATGGAAATTAGATGGATATTTACGTCTTATTCAACAACCTTTATTCTTACGTAGCTATCTAAATACCATTTTATATACTGTTGTTGGTACCTTAGTTGCTTTAGTAGTCAATATTCCAGCTGGTTATGCTTTATCTAGAAAAGAATTAGTTGGTAGAAAATGGATGAGTATTCTATACATAATCCCTATGTTCGTATCAGGTGGCTTGATTCCTACCTACTTAACAGTAAAGAATGTTGGCCTAATTGATACATTTTGGGTAATGGTAATACCTTTTGCGGTTTCATCATACAATATTATTGTTGCTAGAACTTTCTTTAATAATAGTATTCCAGACGGGATGTGGGAGGCTGCGCAAATTGATGGATGTGGTACAATTCGTTATTTTATTAAGATAGTCGTTCCTTTATCAAAAGCTATTATAGCAGTTATTGGACTTTGGACTGCAGTTGGTATTTGGAATTCGTGGTTTAATGCTTTAATTTATTTAACGAATGAAAATTTACAACCATTGCAATTAATTTTACGACGTTTACTAATTAGTAATCAAATGTTACAATCGCAAGCAACAGGAGAAGTTGCATCAGATCTTCGTATCAAAGCCGATATGATGAAATATGCAGCAATTGTTATTTCAACCGCTCCGATAATGTTGCTATATCCCTTTGTTCAAAAATATTTTAATCAAGGCGTAATGATTGGCGCGTTGAAAGAATAGGAGAAAAACATGAAAAATAAATCATTTACATATTTGTTCTTAGGAACAGTTACACTTGCTGGCTTAACAGCCTGTGCAAATTCCAATAATGCGAATAAGGACGATAAGTCTGGAGAAGATTCTTATAAAATCACAACTGTTCGTTGGTCTGACTGGGGAGAAGATTATCATAAAGGTTTTCTAACAGATTCTGCCAAAGAAGCAGGTATCGATGTTAAATGGGATACACTTGTAGCGGCAGATTGGGCAGATAAGAAATCTGTGTTGGTTGCTAGCGGAGATTTGCCAGATGCATTTTTAGGTTCAAATGCTTTTACAGATTCAGAAATTGCCCAGAACCAATCTTTATTTATTCCATTGGAAGATTTAATCAAAGAAAACATGCCAAATTTAACTAAGGCTATGGAGAAAGAACCTAAGATTAAAGCTATGATTACTTCACCAGATGGTCATATCTACAGTCTACCTAAAAAATTACCGATGCGTCCTACTGTAGCTAATCAGCTATTTATTAATAAAAAGTGGCTGGATAATTTAGGATTAAAGGTTCCAGAAACTTATGATGATTTAGTAAAAGTACTACAAGAATTTAAGGATAAAGATGCGAACGGAAATGGAGACGCTTCTGATGAAATTCCATTCGGAGCAGGAAACTTTGATCCAACATTCTCATATATTCTTCCGTTCAATAATCGTTTAGGGGCAGATAATACATATGAAATGTCTGTAAAAGATGGAAAACCAGTCTACCTTCGTACAGAAGAAAGTTATAAACAAGGGATTGCAGCAATGCACGAATCTTATAAAAAAGGTTTGATTGATCCGGAAATCTTTACAGAAGATACCTCTATGAGTGTAGCAAAACGTATGGATAAGGGAGTATCTAGAGTAGGTGTTTCTAGTGGTTGGACAGCAGATGCAACGTTTGGCTTACATTCAAGTGAGTATATTGCTCTACCTGCTTTAAAAGGTATGGATGGTAAACAATATGTCTTTTCTGACCCAGATCATTACAACTATGGTCGAAATGAAATTTTGATTACAAATAAGAGCAAAAACCCTGCTAAATTATTGAAATGGTTGGATAAATTATATACAGATGAAGCAAGTATTCAGAATTTCTATGGATCATTTGGAATAGCTACTGAAAAGAATGGTGATAAGTTTAAAGTGTTACCTCCTAAAGATGGTAAATCAGCTGATGAATGGGCATGGATTAATTCACTTCGAGATTTTGGTCCTAAATACGTAAGCGATGATATCAATAGTCGCGTAGAAATCGATCAAACACAAGGTGATGGATTGAAATTGAAGATGGACCAAGATTTGAAACAATTTGCGTTGCCAGCTTACCCTAATGTGATTTATTCACAAGAAGAACTTAACAAATTATCATCAATCTATGTTAGCATTGAATCCTATGTCAAACAACAAGCATCTAAATGGGTAGTTGAAGGTGGCATAGAAAAAGAATGGGACTCATACAAAGAAACTCTTAAGAATATGGGATTGGACGAATTTATGAAGATTCAACAGGAAGCATATAATCGTTACCAAAAAGAAGTAAAAGAGTAATACTTTATATGAACTCTTGGTTGTATAAACAAGGGACTAGCTAATTACAGGAAGCGAGACTGATAACGTCAAATTATCTCGCTTCCTTTATTCTAATTTTTAAAGAAATTTGGAAATGTTTTTTAAATAATTTAGGTAATATTTTTGTGCAACTGACATTCTAAAATATAGAGTTAAGACGATTGATTTTATGGAGATATCTATTATGCAAAAATTATTTTCATTAGATGGAAAAGTAGTTAGAATTTTAACTTTTCTGACAGATTTAATTATTTTAAATACTCTATTTATTGTTAGTTGTATTCCAATAGTTACAATTGGGGCATCACTAACTTCTCTTACGACAATGTGGTATCGTATTTTAAAAGGTAAAGATACCGATATTACTTATCATTATTTTCGGATCTTTAGACGAAATTTTAAACAATCAACTTTTATTTGGTTGTTTATCCTCCTAATAGAATTACTTTTATATGTGAACTATTGTCTTTGGGGCTATTCAAATTTATTTTCAGAGTATAGTTTATTATTAGTGTTGCCCTTTTTATTTGTTATAATACTTTTGATGAGTGTTATTTTTCCCTATATTGGTCTATTTAAAGATAATCTAAAAAATAGTATTGTAAATAGCGTATTAATTTGTATTTTAAATCCAATACAAGCTATTATTTTGGTTTTATTTAATATTTCTGTACTGTATATGAGTTTCAGTAGTCCAGAACGGGTTTTAACAGCTATTTACGTATTTACATTTGGGGGATTTGCTTTTTGCGGATTGATGAATGTAATGATAACGAATAAAATGTTTGATAAAGTAAAGCAATTTACTAAAAGGAGGGAAACAAATTGAAAATTTTTAAGGGAGAGTTTTATCGAATTTCTGTATTAACAGACAAGCTAGTAAGGTTAGAATACTCTAAAACTGGGAGTTTTGAGGATAGAACTACACAACTTATCTATAATAGAGATTTTGGCGAAGTTTCGTTAGATTCTATTGAGACATCAAACGTACTAGATATTATGACGAACTATTTTCATTTGCATTTTAATAAAGGAGAATTTAACGCCGAAAATTTATTTATAGAATTAAAAGGAAATTTTGCTGTATATGGTAGTCGCTGGTATTTTGGTGAATCTATTGAAACGTTAAAAGGAACAGCTCGGACTCTTGATGAGGCAGATGGAGCAATCCCATTAGAAGATGGAATTATTAGTCGAAGTGGTATTGCCTTATTGGATGATTCTCAAGGATTTATTTGGGATGAACAGTCTGGTTATATTGAGAGAGAAAATCAAATTGACCTGTATTTCTTTGCCTATGGGCATGATTATAGAGGAGCAATCAGAGACTTTTACCATTTGACTGGTTCAACACCTTTGTTACCAAGATATGCTTTAGGCAATTGGTGGAGTAGATATTGGCCTTATACGTCGGATGAATACTTGGATTTAATAGACAGATTTGAAACAGAGAAAATTCCATTATCTATCGGTGTTTTAGATATGGATTGGCATATAACTGACATTCCAGCCCGTTTTGGAAGTGGCTGGACAGGATATAGCTGGAATAAAAACTTAATACCTAATCCAGAACAGTTATTGCAAGAACTTCATGATAGGAAGTTAAAACTTTCCTTAAATGTCCATCCTGCTGATGGTATACGCGCTTATGAAGAAGCTTATCCGCGAGTCGCCAAACGATTAGGGTTAAATGTAGAATTAGAAGAACCTGCCATTTTTGATTTTTTTAATCCCTCTTTTAGGGAAGCCTACTTTAAAGATGTTCATTATGAGCTAGAAAAGCAGGGAGTAGATTTTTGGTGGATTGACTGGCAACAAGGGACACAAGGTATGTTGGATCCACTATGGCTTTTAAACCATTATCACTATCAGGATAGTTGTAAAAATTCGGAAGGTGGCTTGATTTTATCAAGGTATGCAGGTCCTGGAAGTCACCGCTATCCTGTTGGTTTTTCAGGTGACACCATTATTAGTTGGAATTCGTTAAGATTTCAACCTTATTTTACAGCGACAGCATCTAATATCGGTTATAGTTGGTGGAGTCATGATATCGGTGGACACATGTTGGGGGATTATGACGAAGAGTTACAAACTAGATGGCTACAGTTTGGTGTTTTTAGTCCGATTACTCGATTACATAGTTCTAGAAGTCCCTTTAATAGTAAAGAACCTTGGTTTTTTTCAGAAACAACATCTAAGATTATGAAGAAATACCTTCGTTTGAGACATCAGATGATTCCATATCTATACACTATGAATGTAAAGACACATGAAGAAGGTGCCCCATTAATTAGTCCAATGTATTATTTCTACCCAGAGAATGATGAGAGCTATAATGTTCCAAATCAATACTTTTTTGGAACAGAACTGATGGTGGCTCCCATTGTAGAAAAGATGGATTTGGCATTCCAATCTGCAAAAGTAGATGTATGGTTCCCTGAAGGTGAATGGTATGACTTCTTTTCAGAGAAAAAATATACAGGTGGTGTGAAGTTAAGTGTTTATAGGGATATTTCGACTATACCTGTGTTCGCAAAAAGTGGTGCAATCATTCCCTTGATTGGTTCTGAGATAGATATGGGTGTTGACTTACCTGAAGTTATAGATTGGTATGTATTCCCAGGCAAACAACATTCTTTTGAAATGATTGAAGATCAAAATGGTCAAAGATATAAAACAAGATTATCGATTGATTGGGAAAAGGGAATGGTAGAGTTAGCATTGCAAGGAGATTCTAGTATCGTTCCAAGCAATAGAAGGCATAGAATTCATTTTAAAGGAACGAATGTGTCTATAATTGAATTGCCAAATAAGAATGATACAGCTAGATTTGAATTGAAAGATAATAAAATACCATCTCTGAATGATGAAGTTTTCAGACTACTAAAGACAGCTTCTCTTCCATATGAATTAAAAGATAGATTGTTAAATCAATTCATCAATGCCAAAAATTCTCATGAGTTAATGAATATCTTGCATCATCAGGATAAGGAATTGAGAGGGCGTTTGTTGGAAATGATATTTACTAGCGAAAACTAATTGAGAAATTTCGTACACAATTTCTATTATTTAATTACTAATTATTTATTTTTTAATGTGTAACAATTTTACATCTCTATGCTTATTGGCTTGTATTGCAGTAGATACAAGCTTGGTATAGGGGTGTTTTTGTTTACTGAAGAGTAGAGGATAAGTATGTTTCAAAGTTTGAAACATTTTTAAACGAAACAAGAGCAAATTTTTAAAGGTGATTTTTCAACGTAACTTCCACTTGCCTGACTGAAGTGGAAGTTAGTCTGAAACGGATTTTTATGGTGGAATTAAGTATGAGACGTGTGATTTTTTCAGAAAATTTTCTAAAACAAACAGGATTTGTTTGACATTTGTTTGAAAATTCTGTAAAATGAATTATTATATCGTTAAAGGAGAATATATATGGAAAAACAGAAAACATTTTTTGGACATCCTATGGGCTTGTCCACCCTCTTCTTTACAGAGATGTGGGAACGCTTTTCTTACTATGGGATGCGAGCTATCTTACTTTACTACATGTACTATAGTGTGCAAGATGGTGGGTTGGGGATGGAGAAGACCACAGCTGCATCGGTTATGGCTATTTATGGCTCGCTGGTATTTTTGTCCTCGGTTATCGGTGGTTTTGTCAGTGACCGTATTTTAGGAAGTCGTAAGACTGTCTTTTACGGGGGGATTCTGATTATGCTAGGGCATATTGCTTTGGCAACACCTTTTGGACAAGTAGCTCTCTATCTTTCTATTGCCTTGATTATCTTTGGAACTGGATTTTTAAAACCCAATATCTCAGATATGGTTGGAGGGATTTATGAGAAAGAGGATGATAGACGAGATGCAGGTTTTAGTATCTTTGTCTTTGGAATTAACTTAGGTGCCTTTGTTGCCCCTTATCTAGTGGGTTATCTAGGTCAGGAAGTCAATTTCCATTTAGGTTTCTCATTAGCTGCCATTGGGATGTTCTTTGGTCTGGTGAAGTATGTTTTGGATGGGAAGAAATACCTGCCTGAATCAAGCCTTTACCCCACTGATCCACTTTCACAGAAGGAGCAGCAGATCTTGATTAAACGTTTGCTGATTGCACTTGTCGTAGTTATTCTCGTGGTTATAGGTTTAGTCTTTACTCACCAGTTTAATGTGGATATGATTGTTAATATCTTTACAGTGATTGCTGTAATTATTCCAATCTACTATTTCTTCAAGATTTTATCTAGTCAGAAAATAACTGCCACTGAGAGATCCCGAGTATATGCCTACATTCCTCTATTTATCGCTGGAGTGCTCTTCTGGTCTATTGAGGAACAGGGTTCTGTTGTTCTCGCTCTATTTGCGGATGATCAAACTCAACTTTACTTTAATGTATTTGGGAATCAGATTCATTTTCCATCTAGCTTTTTCCAAAGTATCAATCCCCTTTTCATTATGATTTATGTGCCGATTTTTGCGTGGTTGTGGGGGAAAATGGGTAAAAATCAACCATCCTCTTCTAAAAAATTTGCTTACGGTTTATTTGCGGCAGGTTTATCCTTCTTGTGGATGATGTTACCAGGGATGCTCTTTGGGACAGATGTTAAGGTCAGTCCTCTCTGGTTGATTATGAGTTGGGCTATTGTGATTGTGGGAGAAATGCTGATTTCGCCGATTGGTCTATCAGTCACTACTAAGTTAGCACCAAAATCCTTCCAAGCACAAATGATGTCTATCTGGTTCTTGAGTAATGCAGCTGCCCAAGCTATCAATGCTCAAATTGTAAAATTTTATACAAGCGAAACTGAAGTTGCTTACTATGGAATTGTTGGAGGAATTACGATTGTATTCAGTATTATCTTACTCTTCTACGTTCCACGTATTGAAAAACTAATGTCTGGTATCAAATAGAGAAACATTGAAATTTCTGTAGGGATTCTAAAAGTTAGATCAATTATTTATTCAAAGGATTTAGTTCTGTATTGTGTAGGGCTAGGTCCTTTTAGTTTGATTAATACTCTTCGAAAATCTCTTCAAACCGCGTCAACGTCGCCTTGCCGTACTCAAGTACAGCCTGCGCCTAGTTTCCTAGTTTGCTCTTTGATTTTCATTGAGTATAAAACTCACGATGTTTCTGCTTTTCCTAGTGGACATTTGTCTACTTTTTTTATATAATAAAAATAAACCATATTGGTTGAGTTTTGAAAATATGGATTCAAGCATCGATTAGTCTTTCTAAGGGAGATAATGTCCATTAAAGCATCATAATAGGAGGTGAAGTATGTATCAGCCAGAAAAATTAAAGGCTCGGAGGAAAGAGTTGAAACTGACACAGAAGGAAATTGCAGAGCAACTTGGGATTAGCTTTCAGGCTTACTCAGCTTGGGAACGTGGAGTCAAGGAACCGTCCAAGGAGAAGGTGTTCCAGCTAGAGAATATTTTAAAAGTGCCAAAAGGATATTTTACTCAGATCGAGATTGTCCGTCTCTACGATAGCCTCTCCAAGCAAGGGAAGGAGAAGGTTGTTCTCTATGCTCGCGACCTGGCTCAAGAGGAACTGGCTCAGAAAGTGACAATCATGCCAGAGCGTCTCTACGAGTACCGTGTCTACGAACGCATGTCAGCGGGGATTGGAGCTTCAGTCTACGATGATCAGAATTTTGATACGGTTTACTTTAATGAGGAGTTGGCCCATGATTTTGCATCCTGGGTATCTGGAGACTCCATGGAACCTAAATATCAAAATGGTTCAGTAGCACTGATTCGAGAGACAGGATTTGACTATGACGGGGCGGTCTATGCAGTGGTTTGTAACAACCAGACCTATATCAAACGGGTCTATAGGGAGGAAGCTGGCCTGCGTCTGGTCTCTATCAATCCTAAATACAAGGATATTTTCATCTCCTATGAAGAAGATCCTCGGATTGTGGGGATTATTGTTGGGAACTTTGTGCCGATGGAGGGCTAGCCAATGGGCTACTTTGATTATTCTAGAGAGCCCAAAAGTGACATTGCCTTTGTCGATATGAAATCCTTTTATGCCAGTGTTGAGTGTGTGAAAAGGGGCTTACATCCGCTGAAAACCTCGCTTTGTGTCATGAGTCGCGCGGATAATTCAACTGGTCTTATTCTAGCCTCCTCTCCCCTGTTTAAGAAGATTTTCGGCAAGTCAAATGTTGGTCGGGCCTATGATCTGCCCTTTGATATCAAGACTCGCAAATTTTCCTACTATAATGCTAGAAAGCAGGGGTTGCCTACTGATTCAGACTATGTTCGCTACATCGAAGATTGGGCTCAAGTGACCTTGATTGTGCCACCCAGGATGGACGAGTACATCGCAGTCAATATGGAAATCCAGCGAATCTTTCAGAATTATGGCAGTCCAGATGATATTTATCCCTACTCTATCGATGAGGGCTTTATTGACCTGACTAGTTCACTTAATTATTTCATTTCAAACAAGAGTCTCTCTCGCAAAGACAAGCTGGATATGCTTTCTGCTCGTATTCAGAGGGATATTTGGAGGCAGACAGGGATCTACTCTACAGTGGGCATGTCAAATGCCAATCCTTTAATGGCCAAGTTGGCTCTGGATAATGAAGCCAAGCACACTCCGACCATGAGGGCCAACTGGTCTTACCAGGATGTGGAAGAGAAGGTCTGGACAATCCCTAAGATGACGGATTTTTGGGGGATTGGCAGGCGGATGGAGAAACGCTTGCATGCTCTGGGGATTTTTTCTATCAAGGAATTGGCAACCAGCAATCCAGACCAGCTAAAGAAAGCTCTGGGTCAGGCTGGTCTTCGTTTGTGGTTTCATGCTAACGGAATTGATGAGAGCAATGTTCATAAGCCTTATAAAGCCAAATCCAAGGGCCTGGGGAATTCTCAAATCTTGCCGAGAGACTACGTGAAGCTACGGGATATTGAAATTATTATCCGAGAAATGGCGGAGCAGGTGGCTATTAGATTGAGAAGGTCTGGTAAGAAAACAACCCTTGTCTCTATCTATGTCGGTTTCTCTAAACAGGAAGTTAGGTCGTCTATTCACACACAAATAAAGATCGAACCGACCAATAATACAGCTGTCTTAACGGATTATGTTTTGAAGTTATTTCATAACAAATACACTTCAGGAGCAGTCAGAAGTGTTGGAGTCAACTATTCAGGCTTTGTAGACGAGTCCTTTGGTTTGATTTCCCTTTTTGATGATATTGACAAGTTAGAAAAAGAAGAAAGGCTCCAGACGGCCATTGACTCTATTCGGGAACAATTTGGTTTCACTTCCCTTTTAAGAGCAAATGCACTGGAAGAAGCCTCTAGGAGTCTTGCCAGAAGCAAGCTGATTGGGGGACATTCTGCTGGAGGATTAGATGGATTACAATGATTGATCGTTCTTATTTACCCTTTCAATCCGCGCGAGATTATCAAGATCCAGGGATGCAGAAGTGGATGGGCTTTTATCTTTCAGAACACACCAGTTCGCTTAGTGAAGAAAAAAATCGTGTTGATTTTTCGACGGATTTGACCCCAGTTGAGAAGTTACACTTGCTTTCTCAGCTTTATGTTGGCCAACTGAAGGGAAGTTTTGTGGTCAAGGAAAAGAAGCAGAAAACCACGATCATAGGTGAAGTGAGCGAATTATCACCTCAAACTCTATCTATTAGGACAAACGAGGGATATAGGTTGATAGAGGTTGCAGATATCCTAGAAATTCGGCTGTGGGAGGAGGGAGTTTATGACTAGAAAAGAGCTGTATGAAAACAAACTGCAGATGGATTACTTTTCAGATAACTATATTTGTTTTGAAGAGGATTTTCAAAAATACTCTGCCATGAACGTACCCTTGACTTTCTTGATTGATGACATCCTACGAACCATGGCAATGAATCAGAAGAACTACTTTGTCTTAAACAAGGAAAATACTAAGGATGGGCGGGAGCATCGCTTTTATTTTAGGGTAGTAACGGAAAAAGAGTGTCCTAGAAATAGAACCTATGTATATGCTGGGGTTAAAAATAGTAGTCAGTAGAGGCTTATCTGCTGTAAAATGTATCATTTTTATAACACTTCATGTTTCATATCATGGGGTGTTTTTCTTTTTAAGTCAAAGCCAATCAAAAAATCTCACTATTCATTAGGCTGAAGGAGACCTAATCATAGTGAGATTGTGAATTATAGTAGATTTTGTATGGTCTCTTCAATTTGTTTTGGGTCTGTTTTTGAAGAGAAGCGTTCAACGACTTGTCCGTCTCGACTGATGAGAAATTTAGCGAAATTCCATTCGATTCGTTTTCCTAGTGGGCCAGATTTTTGATCTTTTAGCCACACATAGAGGGGATCTGCTTCCTTACCGTTGACCTTAATCTTGGCAAAACGTGGGAAGCTGGTTTGATAATGTAGGCTACAGAAGGCGTTGATTTCCTCTTCGCTGCCTGGTGCTTGTCCCATAAACTGGTTGCAAGGGAAGTCTAAAATCTCAAAACCTTGTTCTTGATAGCGATCATAGAGTTCTTGAAGTCCTTGGTACTGGGGCGTTAAACCACATCCAGTAGCAGTGTTGACAACCAAGAT
This sequence comes from Streptococcus bovismuti, assembly GCF_042436615.2. Classification (GTDB taxonomy): domain Bacteria; phylum Bacillota; class Bacilli; order Lactobacillales; family Streptococcaceae; genus Streptococcus. The sequence continues at coordinate 33,684 of NZ_JBHMFR020000009.1, forward strand.
AACCTTACCACGATAGGTCTCTAGTGGAGTTTCTTGATGGTCTTGGTTCAAGACTGAAAAATCGTATAGTGAAGTCATTGCTTGCTTTTCTCCTTCTGTTTGGTGTTTTTAGGAGTTTTCTCCTCCTGTAGGGATAGAAAGCCGTAGGTCAGGGTTCCAAAAATGCTACCGATAATCAGGCCATACATCAGGAAAGGACCACTTTTATCGAATTGCAAGAGCAATTTTACAAAATCTGAAAGGGACATCTGCTGAACGAAGACTTTATGAAAGATGAGTAAGGTAAAGAAGCCAATCTGAATACCGATAAACACAATCCAGCTTCGGAATTTGATTTGGGCTTTGCTGTAGGTTTTGAGGATGATTTCTGATTTGTCATCCTTTTCAAGATGAAGCTCTTGGACGGCTTTTTGAGCTTTTATACTCATGAACAAAATGAGTCCAAAATAGATGTAGGGCATAACATTTCGAACAATTTCTATAAAGCTTCCGAACAAAATATAGAATAGGAAGAGAATGAAGGAAGAGTAAAAGATTTGGATCATGGAACGGGCGCAAGCCTTGTAGATAACCTCTTGACGGCATTCATCAAAAGGCCCTTGGATATGAAAGAAATTTCGAAGTAGGCGAGTTGTTAAGTCTTCTTTTTTCATGGGTGATTTCTCCTAAATGAACGATGCTATTTTGTTTCTTTTACGAATTGATAGAGATAATAAAGATAAGTAATAGAAGAAAGGATAGCGATAGTTAGCAGTATATAATATTTCCAATTGCTTGAAATGAGCGTCAGTTGTGGTAAGGATAGAATCATAAAGATTAGTGCTAAGTTGAGTATGCGCGTTTTTTGGGAGTCGATTTTTAGATAAGTCAATCCTTTGTTGAGGGCTGGAACAAAGACTGGAAGGAGGACTATATCGTAGATTGGCAAGTTCCCTGAAACGATGATGAAGATGAGCAGTGAAGCAAACAAAAGATGATAGGTAAGTAAAGTTACTAGTGATTTCATAGGGGACCTCCTAATACTCATCTTGATCTTTCTTAGTTTTTGCAATGCGACGGGAGATGAGGAACTGTATACTCGCTCCGAAGAAGATAGAACCGAGAATGCTTGATACACCATTTCTTATAGTGAGAAGAGAATTAAAATAGTCCGGACTTTCACCTATGAGTATACTGAGAAGAGGAGTTATAAAAAACATCCATAGACCAAAGAACAAACCTGCTTTCAGACCTGGGTAATGTAGTTGCTTACTTTCTTTCTCACTCAGCATATCTGGATCAATAGCTGTAATCCCTGTTTTTTTCATTTGGTAGGTGACATAGCCAGCAGCGATGAGGGCAATCACTAAAATCAGAGGAGGATAGATTAGAGCCACTTCTTGAGGGTATTTATAGGCCAGAAGAAGTGGAATAAGATTTCCGAAAATCATCAGATAAAAGAGGACGATAAAGACTTGGTTCCCAATACGATCGATCTCACGCCGTTTGTATTCGTCAAGGGGACCAGAAATGCCGTATGTGCGTTTGATCAGTTTTTCAGTGAAGGTTTCTTTTTTCATGAGTTGGCTCCTTTTTTAAAAATCTTCCTCCCAAAAGAGACTGTTGAGGTCAGTTTGGAGGCTGCGGGCGAGATTGAGACAAAGTTCCAGGGTTGGGTTGTACTTGTCGTTTTCAATCATATTGATGGTTTGTCTCGAGACACCGATATCCTTGGCGAGTTCGAGCTGGGAAATGCCCAGTTCCTTGCGAAATTCTTTCACACGATTCATATGTTCTCCTTTCTGATTTGTGTCGTATATATTTGACTATATTATATTCTTCTATGGAGCGAATGTCAAGCATATTTGACATATTTCTTAAAGAAATCTTACTTGTTTTTGACCGATTTGTCTGACTAGTGCAAGCTGGTCGGATTTGTGGTAAAATAGATAAGATATGACAAAAGAATTTCATCATGTAACGGTCTTACTCCATGAAACGATTGATATGCTCGACGTAAAACCTAATGGTATCTACGTTGATGCGACTTTGGGTGGAGCGGGCCATAGCGAATATTTATTAAGTAAATTAAGTGAAAAAGGCCATCTCTATGCCTTTGACCAGGACCAGAATGCCATTGATAATGCGCAAAAACGCTTGGCACCCTACATTGAAAAGGGGATGGTGACTTTTATCAAGGATAACTTCCGTCATTTACAGGCCCGTTTGCGCGAAGCTGGTGTTCAGGAAATTGATGGAATTTGTTATGACTTGGGAGTGTCTAGTCCTCAATTGGACCAGCGTGAGCGTGGTTTTTCTTATAAAAAGGATGCGCCACTGGACATGCGCATGAATCAGGAATCTAGTCTGACAGCCTATGAAGTGGTGAACCACTATGACTATCATGACTTGGTTCGTATTTTCTTCAAGTATGGCGAGGACAAATTCTCTAAACAGATTGCGCGTAAGATTGAACAAGTACGTGAAGTCAAGCCAATCGAGACAACGACTGAGTTAGCAGAAATTATCAAGTCGGCCAAACCTGCCAAGGAGCTCAAGAAGAAGGGCCATCCTGCCAAGCAGATTTTCCAGGCTATTCGAATTGAAGTCAATGATGAACTGGGAGCGGCAGATGAGTCCATCCAGCAGGCTATGGAGATGTTGGCTCTAGATGGTAGAATTTCAGTGATTACCTTCCATTCGCTAGAAGACCGCTTGACCAAGCAATTGTTCAAGGAGGCTTCAACAGTGGAAGTTCCCAAAGGTTTACCTTTCATTCCAGATAATCTCAAGCCCAAGATGGAATTGGTATCCCGTAAGCCAATCTTGCCAAGTGCAGAAGAATTAGAAGCTAATAACCGCTCGCATTCAGCCAAGTTGCGCGTGGCCAGAAAAATTCACAAGTAAGAGGAAAAAATGGTAGATAAGAAAGAAACAACCAGTCAATTCTTGCAGAATCGTATAAAAAAATTCTCACGTGTGGAGAAGGCTTTTTATCTTTCCATCGCTTTTACGGCTCTCGTTTTGGCAGTGAGCATTATCTTTATGCAGACACGACTCTTGCAAGTGCAAAGTGATTTAACAAAAATTAATGCGCAGATAGAGGAAAAGAAGACAGAGCTGGATGATGCTAAGCAGGAAGTGAATGAATTGATTCGTTCAGAGCGCTTGAAAGAAATTGCAGATAAAAAAGATTTGAAATTGAATAATGAAAATATCCGAACAGCGGAGTAAGATATGAAGTGGACAGAAAAAATAACCCGATTTGCGATAAAAAATCGTAAGTCCCCAGCAAAAAACCGTAGGATAGTTGGTAAGTACCTCAGCTTTGTAGCTGTTGCCCTTTTCGGCCTCTTTTTGGCCAATTTTGCTTATATTATCGCAAAAGGTAATATATTTGGTACTGACTTGGTTAAAGAAGCTAAAAAGGTTCACCAAACAACCCGAACGGTTCCTGCCAAACGTGGGACTATCTATGACCGAAATGGAGTACCTATTGCTGAGGATGCGACTTCTTATAACGTCTATGCCGTTATTGATAAAAAATACAAGTCAGCAACTGGAAAAATTCTTTATGTAGAAGATTCGCAGTTTAATAAGGTAGCTGAAATCTTCCATAAGTATTTGGATATGGATGAAGCTTATGTAAAAGAGCAATTGGCTCAACCAAATCTGACCCAGGTTTCCTTTGGTGCAAAAGGAAATGGGATTACCTATGCCAATATGATGGCTATTAAAAAAGAGTTAAAAGATGCTAGTGTGGAAGGGATTGACTTTACAACTAGCCCTAACAGAAGCTATCCAAATGGACAATTTGCTTCTAGTTTTATTGGTTTAGCCCAACTCCATGAAAATGAGGATGGCAGTAAGAGTTTGTTAGGAACTTCTGGTTTGGAGAGTTCTTTAAATACCATTCTTGCTGGGACAGACGGTATTATTACCTATGAAAAAGATCGAGTAGGAAATATTGTACCCGGTACAGAACAGGTATCGCAACAAACTGTAGATGGCAAGGATGTTTATACAACATTGTCTAGCCCGCTCCAATCTTTCATGGAAACTCAGATGGATGCCTTTCTAGAAAAAGTAAAAGGTAAGTATATGACCGCGACCTTGGTCAGTGCAAAGACCGGTGAAATCCTTGCTACCACTCAACGACCTACCTTTAATGCAGATACTAAAGAAGGAATCACTGAGGACTTTGTTTGGCGTGATATTCTTTATCAAAGTAACTACGAACCAGGATCAACCATGAAGGTCATGACGCTAGCAGCATCTATTGATAACAATACCTTCCCAGGTGGAGAATACTTCAATAGCAGTGAATTAAAAATAGCGGATGCGACGATTCGAGATTGGGACGTTAATGAAGGTTTAACCGGCGGTGGTATGATGACATTTTCTCAAGGGTTTGCTCACTCAAGTAATATTGGGATGACACTGCTTGAGCAGAAAATGGGTGATGCTACTTGGTTAGATTATCTAAACCGCTTTAAATTTGGGGTGCCGACGCGTTTTGGTCTGACTGATGAGTATACAGGTCAATTGCCTGCAGATAATATTGTCAATATTGCCATGAGTGCATTTGGTCAGGGGATTTCTGTAACGCAGACCCAGATGCTACGTGCTTTTACAGCCATTGCCAATGATGGCGTCATGCTGGAGCCTAAATTTATTACGGCCTTGTATGATCCAAATGATCAAACTGTTCGTAAATCTCAAAAAGAAATTGTTGGAAATCCAGTTTCGAAAGATGCGGCTAGTCAAACTCGGGCTCACATGGTCTTGGTAGGAACGGATCCTATATATGGAACTATGTATAATCATAGTACAGGAAAAGCAACTGTCAATGTTCCAGGTCAAAATGTAGCCCTCAAGTCTGGTACGGCTCAAATCGCAGACGAGAAAAATGGAGGCTACTTGGTTGGTTCTACCAACTACATTTTCTCAGTTGTGGCTATGAACCCTGCTGAAAATCCTGATTTTATCTTGTATGTAACGGTTCAACAACCTGAACATTATTCAGGTATCCAGTTGGGAGAATTTGCCAACCCAATCTTGGAGCGGGCTTCAGCTATGAAAGAATCTCTCAATCTTCAATCTCCAGCCAAGAATTTAGATAAAGTTACGACAGAATCTTCTTATGCAATGCCTAGCATCAAGGATATTTCACCTGGTGAGTTGGCGGAAGCCTTACGCCGAAATATTGTGCAACCAATCGTTGTTGGTACTGGAACAAAGATTAAAGAATCATCTGTAGAAGAAGGGACCAATCTTGCACCAAACCAACAAGTTATCCTTTTATCGGATAAGGTAGAAGAAATTCCAGACATGTATGGCTGGAAAAAAGAGACTGCTGAGGGCTTTGCTAAATGGTTGGATATCGAGCTGGAATTTGAAGGTTCAGGTTCCGTCGTTCAGAAGCAGGATGTTCGGACTAATACAGCTATCAAAAACATTAAAAAAATTAAATTAACTTTAGGAGACTAATATGTTTATTTCTATCAGTGCTGGAATTGTGACATTTTTACTAACTTTAGTAGGAATTCCGGCCTTTATCCAATTTTATAGAAAGGCGCAAATTACAGGCCAGCAGATGCATGAGGATGTCAAACAGCACCAGGCAAAAGCTGGGACTCCTACAATGGGAGGTTTGGTTTTCTTAATTGCTTCTGTTTTAGTTGCTTTCTTTTTCGCCCTATTTAGTAATCAACTCAGCAATAATGTTGGTATGATTTTATTTATCTTGGTTCTCTATGGTTTAATCGGATTTTTAGATGACTTCCTCAAGGTCTTCCGTAAAATCAATGAGGGCCTTAATCCCAAACAGAAATTGGCTCTTCAGCTTCTAGGTGGTGTCATTTTCTACCTTTTCTATGAGCGTGGTGGCGATATGCTTTCTGTCTTTGGCTACCAAGTGCATCTAGGGATTTTCTATATTGTCTTCGCTCTTTTCTGGCTAGTCGGTTTTTCAAACGCAGTAAACTTGACAGACGGTATTGACGGTTTAGCTAGCATTTCCGTTGTGATTAGTTTGTCTGCCTATGGAGTTATTGCCTATGTGCAAGGTCAGATGGATATCCTTCTAGTGATTCTTGCCATGATTGGTGGTTTGCTTGGTTTCTTTGTCTTTAACCATAAGCCTGCTAAGGTCTTTATGGGAGATGTGGGAAGTTTGGCTCTCGGTGGAATGCTGGCAGCTATTTCAATGGCTCTCCACCAAGAATGGACTCTCTTGATTATCGGAATTATTTATGTCTTTGAAACAACTTCGGTCATGATGCAAGTCGGCTATTTCAAAATGACTGGTGGAAAACGTATTTTCCGTATGACGCCTGTGCATCACCATTTTGAACTTGGAGGATTGTCTGGTAAAGGAAATCCTTGGAGCGAGTGGAAGGTTGACTTCTTCTTTTGGGGAGTGGGGCTTCTAGCAAGTCTCCTGACCCTAGCAATTTTGTATTTGATGTAAGAATGGCACCCTGATGTTTCAGGGTGTTTTTGCTTTTTAAAAAATATTGGTCAATTAAAGTCAAATTCCTTGACCTTTTTTGACTAATGTAGTATATTATGAACGTAAGGTAAATGAAAGCCTTACTAGAACACTTATTTAAAGTAAAATAGAAAGAGGTGGGGTCTATGTTTAATCTAGAAATCTTTAGAAGTAAAGATAGTCTACTCCTGCTTGAAAAAGAAAAACCAGAAATAGTACGTAGAGTAGCAATCTAGCTAGTCTAAATTTTTTAAGATAAAGGTCAAAGATAGTCAATATCAGTAATCATAACTAAGTAAATAAAAAGAGGTAAAGAATATGAACAACAACTTTAATAATTTTAACAACATGGATGATTTATTTAACCAATTGATGGGTGGTATGCGTGGATATAGTTCAGAAAACCGTCGTTACTTGATTAACGGCCGTGAAGTAACGCCTGAAGAATTCGCTATTTACCGTCAAACTGGTCAACTTCCAAGCGAAGGAAGTGAACAAGCTCAGTACGTTCAAGGTAAAGGTATGAAACAAGATGGGATTCTTGCAAAACTTGGACGTAACTTAACTGCAGAAGCACGTGAAGGTAAGTTAGATCCGGTTATTGGACGTAATAAAGAAATCCAAGAAACTTCTGAAATTCTTTCTCGTCGCACAAAGAATAATCCAGTTCTCGTCGGTGATGCTGGTGTTGGTAAAACTGCAGTAGTAGAAGGATTGGCCCAAGCTATCGTGAACGGTGACGTTCCTGCAGCAATCAAGAACAAAGAGATCATTTCTATTGATATTTCTGGACTTGAAGCTGGTACCCAATACCGTGGTAGCTTTGAAGAAAACATTCAAAACTTGGTAAACGAAGTCAAAGAAGCTGGAAATATTATCCTTTTCTTCGACGAAATTCACCAAATTCTTGGTGCAGGTAGCACAGGTGATGGTCAAGGGTCTAAAGGTCTTGCTGATATCTTGAAACCAGCTCTTTCACGTGGAGAATTGACAGTGATTGGCGCAACTACTCAAGATGAATACCGTAATACTATCTTGAAAAATGCAGCCCTTGCTCGTCGTTTCAACGAAGTGAAGGTTAATGCTCCATCTGCTGAAGATACTTTCAAGATTCTTCAAGGTATTCGAGATCTTTATCAACAACACCACAATGTTATTTTGCCAGATGAAGTCTTAAAAGCTGCCGTTGATTACTCTGTTCAATATATTCCACAACGTAGCTTGCCAGATAAGGCTATCGACCTTGTCGATGTTACGGCGGCTCACTTGGCAGCTCAGCATCCAGTAACAGATGTTCATGCTGTTGAACGTGAAATTGAGTCAGAAAAAGACAAGCAAGAAAAAGCAGTTGAGGCAGAAGATTTTGAAGCAGCTCTAAACTATAAAACACGCATTGCAGAATTGGAAAAGAAAATCGAAAACCATACAGAAGATATGAAAGTGACTGCAAGTGTCAACGATGTGGCTGAATCTGTAGAACGGATGACGGGTATTCCAGTATCTCAAATGGGGGCTACGGACATCGAACGTTTGAAAGATATGGGTCATCGTTTGCAGACGAAAGTTATTGGTCAAGATAAGGCCGTTGAAGCAGTAGCAAAAGCTATCCGTCGTAACCGTGCTGGTTTTGATGAAGGTAACCGTCCGATCGGTAGCTTCCTCTTTGTAGGTCCTACTGGTGTTGGTAAGACTGAGTTGGCTAAACAATTGGCGCTAGATATGTTTGGAACCAAGGATGCGATCATCCGTTTGGACATGTCAGAATACAGCGACCGCACAGCCGTATCTAAATTGATTGGTACAACTGCAGGTTATGTTGGTTACGATGACAACAACAATACCTTGACAGAACGCGTCCGTCGCAATCCATACTCAATCGTACTTTTGGATGAGATTGAAAAGGCTGACCCTCAAGTCATCACCCTTCTCCTCCAAGTTTTGGACGATGGTCGTTTGACAGATGGTCAAGGTAACACTGTCAACTTCAAGAATACGGTGATTATCGCAACTTCAAACGCAGGCTTTGGTTACGAAGCTAACTTGACAGAAGATGCTGATAAACCAGAATTGATGGATCGTTTGAAACCTTACTTCCGTCCAGAATTCCTTAACCGTTTCAATGCTGTCATCGAATTCTCACACTTGAGCAAAGAAGATCTTTCTAAGATTGTAGACCTTATGTTGGTTGAAGTTAACAAGACGCTTTCTAAGAAAGACATTGACCTGGCAGTGAGCGAAGCTGCTAAAGAATACATGACTGAGGAAGGCTACGATGAAGTCATGGGTGTTCGTCCACTCCGTCGTGTGGTTGAACAACAAATCCGTGACAAAGTCACAGACTTCCACTTGGATAACCTTGATGCTAAACACCTAGAAGCTGACATGGAAGATGGTGTTTTGGTCATTCGTGAAAAAGCCTAAGACAGAATTTTGAGCATAAAAAAGAAGGAGCTAGCTGAAAAGCCGGTTCCTTTTTTGTGTTTAGATGACATGACGCTCAAAGGCATCATCTGAAATTCCTTGTTCCAAGATGAGTTTTGCCCATTCTTTAGCAGAAAAGAGGCTATGGTCCTTGTAGTTACCACAAGATTCGATGGTTGTTCCAGGAACATCTTCCCAAGTAGTAGTCTCAGCGATTTCCTTGAGTGAATCCTTGATAACGGCCGCGATTTCGGCACTAGTGTGACGTCCCCACATAATCATGTGGAAACCTGTACGGCAACCAAATGGTGAACAGTCAATCATGCCGTCAATGCGGGTGCGGATGAGTTTTGCCAAGAGGTGCTCAATAGTGTGAAGCCCAGCGGTAGGGATAGAGTCTTCATTTGGTTGCACCAAGCGAATGTCATAATTGGAGATGATGTCTCCTTTTGGTCCTGTTTCTTCCCCAATCAAGCGAACATAGGGTGCTTTAACAATAGTGTGGTCAAGTTCAAAACTTTCAACAATAACTTCTTTTGACATGGTAAATCCTTTCAGTTTTCTAATTTCATTATAACATAAAGCCGGCTCCTGAGACAGAGAGAAAACCTCTCCGAGAGTGGAGAGGTTGAAATCTTTATTTACGATACAAGCGGTCGTATTGGTAGTAAGGGTCAAAAGATACGTTGATACCTAGTTTGCGAAGGACATTCTTGTCTTCATCTGTCAAGATGATAGTTGAGTGAGCTTCACTTCCTTTGAGGTTGCCAAGTTCTTCCATAGCGCGGGCAGCGTCAGGATTTTCCGTAGCTGTGATAGCTAGTGCAATCAGAATTTCATTTGAATGAAGGCGTGGATTGCGGCTACCGAGATGATCGATTTTAAGACCTTGGATTGGCTTAACAACTTCAGGTTCGATTAGTTTTACTTCTTTAGCAATGTCAGCTGATTTCTTGATGGCGTTGATAAGAGCAGCGGCTGTAGGGCCAAAGAGTTCTGAGTTTTTACCAGTCACTATTTCCCCATTTGGTAATCCAAGGGCTAGGGCTGGTCCGCCAGTTTCTTCTGCTTTTTGACGGGCAACGACAGCAACCTTACGGTCTGCAGGTGTGATACCGAGGTCGTTCATAAGCAACTCAATTTTCTTGACAGCTGTTTCACCAACTTTTTCTGCTTTGAAATCAAGAACAGTCTGATAGTAACGGCGGATGATTTCTTGTTTAGAGGCTTCAATAGCAGCCTCATTATCTGTAATAGCGAAACCAACCATGTTGACACCCATATCAGTCGGAGAAGCGTATGGAGACTCTCCTAGAATGCGTTCCAACATGCGCTTGAGCACTGGGAAAATCTCGATATCACGATTGTAGTTGACAGTGGTTTCTCCGTAAGTTTGGAGGTGGAAGGGGTCAATCATGTTGACATCATCAAGGTCAGCTGTGGCAGCCTCGTAGGCCAAGTTGACAGGATGATGAAGGGGGAGATTCCAAACCGGGAAGGTTTCGAATTTAGCATAACCAGACTTGATACCATTGATTTGGTCGTGGTACATATTGGACATACAAGTTGCCAATTTTCCAGAACCAGGTCCAGGAGCAGTTACGACAATCAAGTTGCGACTGGTTTTGATGTAATCATTTTTCCCCATACCTTCAGGTGAAATGATGTGATCCATATCTGTCGGATATCCTTTGATTGGATAATGAAGATAAGAATCAATTCCATTTTTCTCAAGTTGATTGCGAAAGGTATCTGCAGCAGGTTGGCCAGCGTATTGTGTGATGACAACGGAGCCAACAAAAATCCCCAATTCATTGAATTTGTCAATCAAACGAAGTACTTCTTGGTCATAAGAAATGCCCAAGTCGCCACGTGCCTTGGAATGTTCGATGTTACTCGCATTAATGGCGATTACAACTTCAACTTGCTCTTTCAACTCTTGCAAGAGCTTGATTTTATTGTCAGGCTCATAACCAGGAAGCACGCGAGCAGCGTGGAAATCTTCTAGCATTTTGCCACCAAACTCCAAGTAGAGCTTGCCGTCAAATTGGTTAATGCGCTCCAAAATGTGGTCGCGTTGTAGATTCAAATAGTTTTCAGAACTAAAAGCTTGTTTTTTCATTTTTTTACCTCTGACCTCTATTATAATAAAAAATTGGAAGTTAGGAAACTATGGAGTTAAAAAAGAAATCAAAAAGATTAAGCAAACGCTTGCACAAAATTTTAAAAAGCGCTATCATAGACTGTAGATTATTAAAATAATGAGGTAAGAAAATGCAAGAAAAATGGTGGCACAATGCCGTAGTCTATCAAGTCTATCCAAAGAGTTTTATGGATAGTAATGGAGATGGAATTGGCGATTTGCCAGGAATTACCAGTAAGTTAGACTATCTAGCCAAGTTAGGGATTACAGCGATTTGGCTTTCTCCAGTTTATGACAGTCCTATGGATGATAATGGATATGATATTGCTGATTATCAAGCGATTGCAGCTATTTTTGGGACCATGGAGGATATGGACCAACTGATCGCAGAAGCTAAGAAACGTGATATTCGTATCATCATGGACTTAGTGGTCAATCATACCTCAGATGAGCATGCTTGGTTTGTCGAGGCCTGTGAAAATCCTGATAGCCCTGAGCGAGATTACTATATTTGGCGGGATGAGCCTAACGACCTAGATTCTATCTTTAGTGGGTCTGCTTGGGAATACGATGAAAAATCAGGTCAATACTATCTCCACTTTTTCAGCAAGAAACAGCCTGATCTCAACTGGGAAAATGAAAAACTTCGTCAGAAAATTTATGAGATGATGAACTTCTGGATTGATAAAGGCATTGGCGGTTTCCGTATGGATGTTATTGATATGATTGGGAAAATTCCTGACGAGAAAGTAGTCAATAATGGTCCTATGCTCCACCCTTATCTCAAGGAGATGAATCAGGCCACTTTTGGCGATAAGAATCTCTTGACAGTAGGGGAGACTTGGGGAGCAACGCCAGAGATTGCCAAGCTCTACTCTGATCCAAAGGGGCAAGAATTGTCTATGGTCTTCCATTTTGAACATATCGGTCTTCAGTATCAGGAAGGCCAACCTAAGTGGCACTATCAAAAAGAGCTGAATATCGCTAAGTTAAAAGAGATTTTCAATAAATGGCAGACAGAGTTAGGAGTTGAGGACGGCTGGAATTCGCTTTTCTGGAATAATCATGACCTCCCTCGTATCGTCTCAATCTGGGGAAATGACCAAGAATACCGCGAAAAATCTGCCAAAGCCTTTGCAATCTTGCTTCATCTCATGAGAGGAACTCCTTATATCTACCAAGGTGAGGAAATTGGGATGACCAACTATCCGTTTGAAACACTGGATCAAGTAGAAGATATTGAATCCCTCAACTATGCGCGTGAGGCTCTTGAAAAAGGCGTTCCGATGGAAGAAATCATGGACAGTATCCGTGTTATTGGACGTGACAATGCCCGTACCCCAATGCAATGGGATGAGAGCAAAAACGCTGGTTTCTCAACAGGTCAACCTTGGTTGGCAGTGAATCCAAACTACCAAACTATCAACGTTCAAGAAGCGCTGGCAAATCCAGATTCTATTTTCTATACTTATCAGAAACTGGTTCAAATCCGTAAGGAGAATAGCTGGCTGATTCGAGCTGACTTTGAATTGCTTGATACGGCTGACAAAGTCTTTGCCTATATCCGTAAGGATGGTGACCGTCGATTCTTAGTTGTGGCTAACTTGTCCAATGAAAAACAAGACTTGACCGTAGAAGGAAAAGTCAAATCTGTCTTGATTGAAAACACCACGGCTCAGGAAACCTTTGAAAAACAAATCTTAGCTCCATGGGATGCTTTCTGTGTGGAATTACTATAAATATTTTTTACAGAAAAATTTAAAATTGAAATCGTATAAAAACAAGGGAGGACTGTATGAAAGGCAGAAATCCTTTGTTTTTTTATAACCAAGGTTTATAAACTTTCATTCTCAAAATTCAATTAACTTTACAAATTTCCACTATTTTGGTAAAATAAACCTATGTTATAAAAACTAACATAAAGGAGAAAGAAGATGACTACAAAAAAGCGTATCCTTAGTGCAGGCCTGACTTTTGCGGCTGCTTTGCTTTTAGCTGCCTGTGGACAATCAGGTTCAGATACAAAAACTTACTCATCAACCTTTAGTGGAAACCCAACTACATTTAACTATTTACTAGACTACTACGCTGATAATACAGCTATCATTACTAACTTAGTTGATGGTTTGCTTGAAAATGACAATCATGGAAATCTAATTCCATCTTTGGCAGAAGACTGGTCTGTTTCAAGCGACGGTCTAACTTATACCTACAAATTGAGAAAAGATGCCAAATGGTTCACAGCTGATGGTGAAGAGTACGCCCCAGTCAAGGCACAGGATTTTGTGACAGGTATCAAGTATGCAGTGGATAATAAATCACAGGCGCTTGACTTGATTCAAAACTCGATCAAGGGCTTGAATGATTATATTACAGGAGCGGATTCTGACTTTTCTAAGGTTGGGGTGAAGGCAATCGACGACCAGACTGTTGAGTATACTTTGGCACGCCCAGAACCGTACTGGAATTCAAAAACAACGAACAGTATTCTTTTCCCAGTAAATGAAGAGTTTCTAAATTCAAAAGGGAAAGATTTTGGGACTCTATCTCCAAATAGCATTCTATACAGTGGACCTTATTTGTTAAAAGATTTCACATCAAAATCATCTATCGAGTATGTGAAGAATCCGCATTACTATGATCATGACAAAGTATCGATTGAACACGTGAAATTGGCTTATTTTGATGGCTCAGACCAAGAGTTGACTATCCGTAATTTTGAAAGTGGAGCCTATTCTATCGCTGGGGTTTATCCAAATAGTTCTAACTTTACTAAGACTAAGGAAAAATTTAAGGATAATATTGTCTATAGCTTGCAGGACAAGACTTCGTGGTATTTCAATTTCAATGTCAACCGTAAGGCTTACAATCACACTGCTAAAACGACAGATGAGCAGAAGAAGTCAACTGAAACAGCTGTCTTGAACAAAAATTTCCGTCAAGCAGTGAACTTTGCCTTGGACCGTACAGCCTATTCTGCTCAGTCAAATGGGGAAGAAGCAGCTAGCAAGACCCTTCGTAACACCCTAGTGCCTCCTACATTTGTCCAAGTTGGAGACAAGACCTTTGGAGAAGTAGTCGCTTCTAAATTGGTTAACTATGGCACAGAATGGTCAGGTATTAACTTGGCAGATGCTCAAGATGCCTATTTCAACAAAGAAAAAGCCCAAGCAAAATTTGCGGAAGCTAAAAAAGAATTGGCAAGTCAAGGTGTGACCTTCCCAATTCACTTGGATGTGGCAGTTGATCAGACGAGTAAAAATGCCGTGACAGGCATGAACTCAGTTAAGCAGACCCTTGAATCAATTTTGGGTGCTGATAACATTGTCATTGATGTTCAGCAACTTTCGACAGATGATTTTAACAACGTAGCCTTCTTGGCACCGACACCAGCTGATCGTGACTATGATTTGAACTTTGATGGTTGGGTAGGTGACTACCAAGATCCATCAACTTATCTCAATCCTTTCAATGCAGAGGATGGATTCTACCTCAAAATCTTTGGTCTAGATGCTCAGGAAGATAAAGCTAAGATTGCTAGCTTGGGTCTTGATACCTATACCAAGATGCTTAAAGATGCAGATAGTGAAAATAAAGATGTAGCCAAACGCTATGAAAAATATGCTGAAGCACAGGCTTGGATGATTGACAATTCTCTGATTATGTCAGCTATGTCAAGTGGTGGAACAGCATCTGTAACCAAAGTAACGCCATTTACAAGAGGTTATTCACTAGTCGGCATCAAGGGTGACGGCAATAACTACAAGTACATGAAGCTGCAAAAAGATACTGTAACAACCAAACAGTATGAAGAAGCTAAGACCAAATGGGAGCAAGAAAGCAAAAAAGCAATTGAAAAAGCCCAAAAAGAAGCAGAAAATCATGTTAAATAATGATGAGCGAGGTTCCGTAAGGAACCTCGTTTTTATATTTATATAGTAAATTTATTGATGTAATTGTTTGCAAGTGAAAAAGAATGTTTCGGAAAGAAGATGAAAACGCCTTACCTAAGTGGATTTACCCCACAAGTGTATTTTTTTATGATATAATGAAATGAAATAAAAATTGATAATAGAGGTATATCGTGAGTAGATCTTCGAAGCGAGTTCGTCAGGGTAAAACAAAGATTATGATTAGTTGGGGGTTGCTAGCTATCTATGCAGTACTAGCAGTCTTTTTGTTGTTTTTGATTTTCAAGTACAATATGCTAGCCTTCCGATATCTCAATATAGTGGTTACCGTCTTAATTGTGGCCTTAGCCATCTTGTGTTTCTTTTTAATTCGATCCAAGAAAGTTCAAAATCTAACGCTGATTTTATTACTACTTGGTGTGTTAATTAATGGTACTTCTCTCTTTGCTGTAGGGCAGTTCATTGGATTTACAAGTCGCCTGAATGCGACATCTAACTACTCAAATTATTCGATGAGTATTGCGGTGTTGGCAGATAGTTCAATTGATAATATCAGTCAGGTAGCCAGTGTAACGGGGCCGACTGGGACAGATAAGGATAATATCCAACAGTTGTTGAATGATCTGAAAGCTACTCAAAATAAAGAACTGACAGTCGAAGAAAGCAGCTCCTATCTTGCGGCATATAAGAGCCTGTTAGCTGGCGATACAAAGGCAATCATTCTAAACAGTGTCTTTGAAAATATTATCGAATCGGAATATCCTGACTATGCTTCAAAAATTAAGAAAATCTATACCAAAGGATTAACCAAAACGGTTGAAACTCCAAAAGATGTCAAAGGTGACAGTTTCAACGTTTATATCAGCGGAATTGATACTTATGGTCCAATCAGTTCGGTTTCTCGTTCGGATGTCAATATCATTATGACAGTGAATCGTGAAACGAAAAAGATTCTCTTAACAACAACCCCTCGTGATTCCTATGTTCCAATTGCAGATGGTGGTAACAACCAAAAAGATAAGTTGACCCATGCGGGTATTTATGGGGTAGATGCTTCCATTCATACACTGGAAAATCTCTACGGTATTGATTTAAATTACTACGCTCGTTTGAATTTCACCTCTTTCTTGAAATTGATTGATCTCCTTGGTGGAGTTGATGTCTATAATGATCAGGAATTTACATCTCGTCACGGGAAGTTTCATTTCCCAGTAGGGAATGTTCATCTTGATTCGGAGCAGGCTCTTGGCTTTGTGCGTGAGCGCTATTCTCTGGCAGATGGAGACCGGGATCGTGGTCGCAATCAGCAAAAGGTCATTGTGGCTATTCTGCAAAAGTTAACCTCGACAGAAGCTTTGAGAAATTATGACAGTATTATTAAGGGGTTGCAAGATTCGATTCAAACCAATATGCCACTTGAAACCATGATGAACTTAATCAATGCTCAACTTGAGAGTGGTGGAACTTATAAGATTAATTCACAAGATCTTAAAGGAACAGGGCGTATGGATTTGCCATCTTATGCCATGCCTGATAGTAACCTCTACATGATGGAGATAAGTGATAGCAGTTTAGAGTCAGTCAAGGCTGCAATCAATGATGTGATGGAAGGAAAATAAGACAAAATGATTGATATTCATTCGCATATTGTATTTGGTGTGGATGATGGTCCAAAATCTAAGCAAGAAAGCAAGGCGCTTCTGACAGAAGCCTATAGGCAAGGGGTAAGGACTATTGTATCGACATCGCATAGACGAAAAGGAATGTTTGAAACTCCTGAGGAGACAATAGAGGCAAACTTCCAAGAAGTTAAGGAGCTAGCCAAGGAGGTGGCTCCAGACTTGACCATTCTCTATGGAGCAGAAATTTATTATACTAGTGATGTGCTTGAGAAATTGGAGAAACAGGTCATTCCAAGTCTTAATGGGACACGCTATGCTCTCATTGAGTTTAGTATGGCTACCCCTTATCGGGAAATCCATACTGCTTTGAGCAATGTTCTCATGCTTGGGATAACGCCTGTAGTTGCCCACATTGAACGTTACCATGAATTAGAGAATAACGAAAAACGGGTGAAAGAGTTGATTGATATGGGTTGCTACACTCAAATCAATAGTTCCAGCATTTTAAAACCAAAGTTATTTGGGGATAAATATAAATTTATGAAGAAACGAGCTCGCTATTTTCTAGAGCGAGACTTGGTACATTTTGTTGCTAGTGATATGCACAATTTGGACCAAAGACCGCCTTACATGAAAGAAGCTTATGAGATCGTTTCAAAACAATACGGTGAAAGAAAAGCGAGAGAATTATTTATCGAAAATCCTCGCTTCATCTTAGCGGATCAAATTATTTAGGAGTTGACATGAAAGAAAATAAAGAAATCGCAATTGACATTGTCCAATTATTTAAAATCCTTTGGAAGAAGAAAATCGCTATTATCCTAACTGCGATTGTAGCAGCTGTCATAGCTTTTGGTGTAAGCAGTTTTGTTCTGACGCCTGAGTACTCTAGTACAACACGTATTTATGTGGTTAATCGAAATCAATCAGAAAAAGCAGGTTTGACCAACCAGGATTTGCAGGCTGGTACTTACCTGGTAAAAGACTATAAGGAAATTATCCTTTCGCAAGATGTATTGGAGAAAGTCATTTCAAATCTTAAATTAGAGAAAACAGTTAAGGCGTTAAGCAAGAAGATTCAGGTAACAGTTCCTGTGGACACTCGTATCGTGTCAATTACTGTAAAAGATGCCCAACCAGAAGAAGCTAGCCGTATCGCCAATGCTCTTCGTGAAGTGGCTGCGGAAAAAATCATTTCTGTAACTCGTGTCTCTGATGTGACAACACTAGAGGAAGCGAGACCGGCACTAACACCATCCTCACCTAATATTCGTCGAAACACTGCGCTTGCTTTCTTAGTAGGTGGAGCAGTGATGGTTATTTCAGTCTTATTGCTTGAATTATTGGACGATCGTGTCAAACGACCAGAAGATGTCGAAGAAGTCATGCAGGTTGCACTTTTAGGAATTGTTCCAGATTTGGATAAGTTAAAGTAAGGGAGAAAATATGCCAACATTAGAAATCGCACAAAAGCGTTTGGATTTTGCTAAAAAAGCTGAAGAACACTATAATGCTTTGCGTACCAATATTCAATTGAGTGGTGATAATTTGAAAGTTCTTGCCATCTCATCTGTCAAACCTGGTGAAGGGAAATCTACAACGTCGACTAATATCGCCTGGGCTTTCGCGCGTGCAGGATATAAAACATTACTAGTAGATGCGGATATTCGTAACTCAGTTATGTCTGGTGTCTTCAAGTCAAGGGAAAAAATTACAGGATTAACTGACTTCTTATCAGGAACTACTGATCTTTCAAATGGCCTCTGTGATACCAATGTTGAAAACCTATTTGTTATTCAGGCAGGGCCGGTATCACCTAATCCAACAGCCCTCCTGCAGAGTGAAAATTTCCATACTATGATTGATACCCTGCGTAAGTATTTTGACTATGTCATTGTGGATACCGCACCGATTGGGATGGTTATTGACGCTGCTATCATTACACAAAAATGTGACGCTTCTATCTTAGTTACGGCAGCTGGAGAGACAAAACGACGTGATGTCTTAAAGGCGAAGGAACAGTTAGAACAAACAGGAACTCCATTTTTAGGTGTAGTTCTAAACAAATTTAACACGGAAGTTGAAAAATACGGAGCTTATGGCGGTTATGGTGCCTATGGTGCCTATGGAAATTATGGGAAAAGAAGTAGGTAGAGTTACCTAGGAGGTAGTTTTGGGAGAAGTATCAAATATTCGAAAATTAGAGATTCTCATAATACAACTGTTTCCAATTTATCTGTTATCGTTTGTATTAGCTAGTCATGAACTTCTGGTATCTTTGATGGTGGTTCACACTATTTCTTACTACATCAGTGCATATAGTAAAAATTTCAAATATCGGAGCCTTGCAGAGGAATGTATACAAACATTAAAATATATACTGGTTTATATTTTCTTATCCAGTATAGTTTTTCCTATTTTAGAACCAAATATACCATATTTATCATTAGCTAATCTATTATGGATAGTGGCTGTAAATTCAATTATGCTAATGGTTGTTAATATTTGGATTCGTAAGATTTGGAAATATCTATCACGTCAAAAAAAATACACTCAGTGTATCTTGCTAGTGACCACACGTGCACGAGTTGAGAGAGTCCTACAGCAACTGTCTACTTATGAGTATGGCTATGTTTCAGCTGTTTGTATTGTAGATGATGAGCATTTTGAATCTTCGAATTTTACAATCGTTACGTTGAATAACTTAGTAACCTATGCTACGAGATCAGTCGTAGATCAAGTGGTGATTAATCTCCCAAGTGAAAAATTTTTAATTGCAGATTTTGTTTCTCAATTTGAAATGATGGGTGTGCCAGTAGCTGTCAATATAGCGGCTTTAGAATTTGTAACCAATAGTGAAAAAGCGATTCAACGTTTTGGTAATTCTAGTGTGGTTAATTTTTCAACAACCTTTTATCGTTCTAGTGATGTTGCTCTTAAACGTGTTATAGATATTATTGGCTCCTTGGTTGGTCTGATTATTTGCGGTCTGGTGTCTATTTTTCTTGTTCCTCTGATAAAAAGAGATGGAGGACCTGCTATTTTTGCCCAGACTCGTATAGGAAAAAACGGTCGACATTTTACTTTTTATAAATTTAGATCAATGTGTGTTGATGCAGAAGATAAAAAGAGAGAATTGCTGGAAAAAAATACTATGCAGGGTGGAATGTTTAAGATTGAAAATGATCCACGAATTACAAAGATTGGGCATTTTATTAGAAAAACGAGTCTAGATGAATTGCCACAATTTTGGAATGTTTTAAAAGGTGATATGAGTTTAGTTGGTACTAGACCACCAACCTTAGATGAGTACATGAAATATACACCAGAACAAAAACGTCGTCTCAGTTTTAAACCTGGAATCACAGGCCTTTGGCAGATTAGTGGTAGAAGCAATATTACAAACTTCGATGATGTAGTAAAATTAGACATTACTTATTTAGATGGTTGGACAATTTGGAAAGACATTGAAATTTTACTAAAAACTATTAAAGTTGTATTTACGAAAAATGGAGCGAAGTAATTTTATGAATAAAGTGAGGGAAATTCAACTAGGAGAATTATCTTTATTGAAAAGTTTTATTGCTATTTGTAGTAAACATGATTTAAGATATTATGCTTTGGGAGGAACATTGCTAGGAGCCATTCGTCATAAAGGATTTATTCCTTGGGATGATGATATGGATTTAGGGATGCCTCGAAAAGATTATGAAAAATTTTTATCTATTTGCAAAAAAGAACTTCCAGAACATGTTATTTTGAGGCTTCATGATGACAATTTAGGTAATACCTCTATTATGGATACATCCTTACAAATTCCATTTGGAGATGAACTATGTAGTCCATTCATAGATATTTTCCCTTTGGATGGTTATCCAGATGATCGTTTCCATTATTTTCTACATACAAATAAAATCAAATTCTATCGTGCACTTTCTAAAATTTCTGTAATTGATCGTCTACATGACAGAGATCGGGGAAGTTTTGAAAATGCAATTGTGAGTATATCAAAAGTTTTGAAATTAAATAAACTTCTAAAAACGGCCACTATTAACAACAAATTACAAAATCTAATTAAACAATATGATTTTGAAACTAGTTCAATAGTTGGTAATGTATTAGGCTCCTATAGAGGACGTGAGCTTGCTAAAAAAGAAGTATTCGGTGAACCACAATTACTAGAGTTTGAGAACTTAGAAATAAGTTGCCATGCAAATCCAGATGAATATTTAACGAAAATATACGGTGATTACATGAAGTTACCCGAAGAAGTAGAACGTAAGGGTCATTTCGAATCTACATGGGGAGATTAATTTGAATAGTTTTGATTTAATGGGGGTCAGGATTGACCCCTTAACAATGGATGAAACAGTACAATCGGTTGAAAAATTTGTAATTGATCAACGTCCTCTTCATCTAATGGGCGTAAACGCTGATAAGATTAATCAATGTCAATCAGATGAAATCATTAAAAAGATAGTTAACGAGTCTGAGATTATCAATGCAGATGGTGCATCAGTCGTTCTAGCCTCCCGATTTTTGGGCTATCAAGTTCCAGAACGAGTTGCTGGAATTGATTTAATGCAAAGATTATTAAAATTAGCGGATGAAAAATCTTATTCAGTGTATTTCTTTGGTGCTAAAGAAGAAGTTTTGCAAGATATGTTACAAAAATTCAAAGAAGAGTATCCAAATCTACTAGTTGTTGGACATCGTAATGGTTATTTTTCTGAGGAAGGTGAGCAAGATATTCAGGAAGATATTCGTGAAAAGAATCCCGACTTTGTATTTGTTGGAATTACCTCACCTAAAAAAGAATACATCATCCAAAAATTTATGGATAATGGAGTGAATTCTATTTTTATGGGTGTAGGAGGTAGCTTTGACGTACTGTCTGGTCACATTCAGCGTGCTCCACTTTGGATGCAAAAATCAAACTTGGAGTGGTTGTTCCGAGTTGCTAATGAACCAAAGCGTCTCTTTAAACGATACTTTGTAGGGAATGTTACCTTTATTAAGCGAGTCTTAGATGAGAAACGAAAAAAGAAAAAATAATATTTTACATATTTCACGAACGATGGATATTGGTGGTGCTGAGAGAATCGTGTACCAGTTGAGTTCTGATTTGCAAGATGAGTTTGATAGTGTCCATGTTGCTTCTACAGGAGGCCTTTGGGAACCAGAATTAGAGACCCGAGGAATTAATCATCATAAGATTCAAGATATAGACAGCAAAAATCCTCTTACAGTGTTGAAATTGCTTCTTACTATTTATCAAATTATTAAGACAAATGAGATTACTCTGGTTCATACACATCATCGAATGGCAGCTTTTTATATTCGTTTATTAAAACTGATTAATCCCAAGCTAGTCCACGTTTACACTGCTCATAATGTCTTTAAAGATAAGTTGTCTTTATATAGATTTTCACTGAAAAATGCCTATAGTATTGCAGTTGGTCAAGCCGTTAATCAAAATTTGAAAGATGATGTGGGAGTTGCAGACAGTACTGTTATCTATAACGGCGTAATCTTGAAACAGTCAAATAGACAAGTTGATGAGATTATGAAGTTTGATGGAATTAAGCTAGGCTGTATTGCAAGATTATCTGAACAAAAAGGTTTGACTTATCTGATTGATGCGATCTCTTTGATTTCTGATGAAAACCTCCGTTTATTTATCGTTGGGGATGGAGAACTTAGAGCCGAACTAGAAAATAAGGTTAAAGAACTCAATCTAGAGGATAAGATAACTTTTTTAGGCTATAGACGGGATATAGTCGAGTGTATTAATAGTTTTGATTTCCTAGTGTCTTCGTCATTATTTGAAGGCTTAGCTCTAAATGTTATTGAAGCATTTATGAATGGAAAAACCATGGTTGCGACAGATATTCCTGGCATTAATGAAGTTGTTACAAAAGAAAATGGGGTCTTGGTTCCTGCTAAAGATGCTAGGGCCTTAGCTTCTGCTATTGAAAGTCTGGCGACTGACTCAACTCTTAGAACTAGATTAGCTCATCAAGCTAAAAAAGATTATGAAGAGAAGTTTAGTTATCCTTTATTTTTAGAGAATTATCGTAAATTTTATCAAAAACTAATGGGAGATTCGAAATGAAAAAAGTAATGTTAGTTTTTGGGACGCGTCCAGAAGCGATAAAAATGTGTCCCTTAGTGAATGAATTGAAGAAAAATGATTCAATTAAAACACTTGTGTGTGTAACGGGGCAACATAAAGAAATGTTAGAGCAAGTTTTAGATGTCTTTAAAGTTGTTCCTGATTACGATTTAGGAATCATGAAGGCAAATCAAACACTATTTACAATCACGACAAGTATTTTAGATAAAATTCAAGCCGTTTTAGAGCAGGAAAAACCAGATATTGTTCTTGTTCATGGGGATACTACAACCACTTTTGCGACAGCTTTAGCTGCATTTTACATGGGAATTAAAGTTGGACACGTAGAGGCAGGACTGAGAACTTATAATCTTCAAAGCCCATTTCCTGAAGAATTCAATCGTCAGACTACTTCAATTATTTCGGATTTCAATTTTGCTCCGACAGAAGTGGCTAAAGAGAATCTTCTAAAAGAGGGAAGAGAGAATATCTATGTTACTGGAAATACTGTCATTGACGCCTTGAAGACAACTGTTCAAGAGCATTATGACCATCCTATTTTAGAGTGGGCTAAGGATAGTAAACTAATCATGTTGACAGCCCATCGACGTGAAAATCTTGGTCAACCCATGGAAAATATGTTTAATGCAGTTAATCGTATCCTGAATGAGTTTGAAGATGTTAAAGTCGTATATCCTATCCATAAGAATCCTAAGGTTCGTGAGTTAGCAAGTAAGGTGTTTGGCGACAATGAACGTATGAAAATCATTGAACCTCTAGAAGTCATTGATTTCCATAATTTTATGAATCAAAGCTACATGATTTTAACAGATTCGGGTGGTGTACAAGAAGAAGCACCTTCTTTAGGTAAACCAGTATTGGTAATGCGTGATACAACAGAACGTCCAGAGGGGATTGCTGCAGGAACCTTGAAATTGGTAGGAACAGAAGAAGAAAATATTTATACTAATTTCAAACTGCTTTTAGAAGATGAAACAGAGTACAGCAAGATGAGTAAAGCAAGTAATCCATATGGAGATGGAAAAGCTTGTGAGCGTATTGTTGATATCATTTTGGAAGGATTATCATAATGGATCAGATTTCTATTGTTGTACCAGTGTACAATGTTGAGAACTATCTTCAATATAGTGTAGGCAGTTTAAGGAAGCAGACCTATGAGAATATCGAGATTATCCTGGTAGACGATGGTTCGACGGATAGTTCTGGAGAAATTTGTGACCAATATGCTCGAGAAGATGACAGAATAAAAGTTCTGCATATTGAAAATGGCGGACAATCTAGGGCTAGAAATATAGGAGTAAAAGAGGCTTCCTCTGATTGGATTATGTTTCTAGACTCAGATGACTATTATGATTTAAGAGCGGTTGAATACTTAGTTGATTTAAGAGACAAATATGACGTCGATTTGGTTGTGACTTCAATTATTGAAGTAAGAGATCATAAAATAAATAGTGTAGGCGAGGGTTTTTCATTAGAAAATAGTAAGAAACTAGATAAAGATGAAGCTCTTGTTCAAATGTTTTACGGGAATAGTATAGGCACGTCTCCTGGGGGAAAACTTTATAAGAAAGATATTTTATTAAAATATCCTTATCCAGAGGGAATGATATATGAAGATTTAGCGATTGCCTATGAACATATTGCAGCTGGTGAAGAGATTGCGGTAGGATTCATTCATCTATATAAATATTATCGGAGACCAGGAAGTACCGTAAATGCTGCATATAGTACAAAACTTCTAGACTTTTACAAGGCAATGGATTGCAATAGGAGTTATGTAGAACGAGACTATTCAACCAACCAAGAAATGCGTATAGCTTTAAATGTACGATATGTTTTTAATGGTCTTCACATTGTCCATGCATTACTCGGTTCCAATATGTATCAAGAGGTTAATAAGGTACGTAAAGAATACATTCAGTATTTCAAGGACGTTATTCCGAATCCAAATGTCACAAGGAAAAATAAATTGAAATATATATTGTTTCTCGTATCTGCAAAATTGTATAATACTATTCGAAATAAAATTGGATAGTCTAGATAAACTTAGGAAAAATATGAAAATAAAAATAAAATTATCAGAGTTGTTATATTTTTCAGCTTTCTTTATTTGGTTGTTCTTTAATTTTATAGCTCAAACCAATTTAATCCATAAATACCCTGAAATTTATCGTTTACGTATAATTGCGATGATAGTGTCTATTCTAATACTTGTTGTAAAATTAGTATTAGAAAAGCATACAAAAGGCTTCCTATTATTCTATTTTTTAGCTTTAATTCTGGCAATTATAATTGGAATTTCAACACATAAACTTTTTGATGGAGTTACTATCATTTCAACAATACTATTGATAGTCTCTGTACATAAAATGAATTTTAGGAGAATACTGATTTTTTGGTCAATCTCAATATTTTTATTTATGCTATTTGTTTTTGTATTTCTAAAATTAGGAATGCTAGAAAATACTTTGAGACTTCAATTAGGTGGTAGACTTCGCTATAGTCAGGGTTATCAATATGTGAGTTTAGGTGCCAATTATTTATTTCATCTTACTCTAGTATATTTATATTTAAGAAAAAGTGAAATTAAATTTTTGGAAATGTTTATACTTGCAGCAATAAACTATTATTTTTATGTCCATACGGATACGAAATCAGCTTTTTTCCTTTCGGTTGTGGCTTTAATATTAGTATTTTTATTTAAAAATAGAGTAATTAATAGAAAGATACTCATAATTACTGGAGAAATTGTATTAACAGCAGGTATGCTTATTCCGATTTTTTTAACATATTTATATAATCCAAATAGTAGTTTTTTTCAAACTTTAAATACTGCATTAACTGGAAGATTAAGTTTAGGAAATAAGACATTATCATTGTATGGAGTAGATATATTTGGTCAGAGAATTGATTGGGAACTTCAACAAAGAGCTACGTCTGTTTTTGATAATTATTTATATGTCGACTCATCTTTTGTAAATATTTTACTACATTACGGTATTGTACTCTTAGTACTCATCTGGTTAAGCTATTATTTGTTAATTAAAGCTGGATACTTTAATACAATTGAGATGCTTATTTTTATTGTATTGATAATTCACTCGATGTTTGATCCACAGTTTTTTGAATTAATGTATAATCCTCTATTATTATTGATTGGAGTATCTTGGAGTCCGGATAGATACAAGTATAAGGAAAGTAGTATTGATTAAGCTAGAATATAAAAGATTATTTTTTAAAATTATCAATTTTTATGCCATTTATAATAATATTTGTGGTTTATGTGACAAGTTTATTTGACTTATTTAAAGCAGTAGTTAAGTGAGGAATATCCCCCTATGAAGGTTCTTAAAAATTACGCATACAATCTTTCATATCAATTATTAATAATAATTTTGCCTATTATTACTACACCTTATGTCACTAGGGTTTTTAGTTCGGATGAGTTGGGAACTTATAGTTACTTCAACTCAATTGTTACTTATTTCCTTCTATTGGCTACCCTAGGGGTAGCCAATTATGGTACAAAGGAGATTTCAGGTAATCGTAATACTATTCGTAAGAATTTTTGGGGTATTTATACTTTACAATTGGGAGCGACTCTGTTTTCTTCTTGTATATATGTGCTGCTTTGTCAATTTTTACCAGTAATGAAAAATCCAGTGGCGTATATATTAGGTTTAAGCTTAATTTCAAAAGGATTAGATATTTCTTGGTTATTTCAAGGATTAGAAGATTTTAAGAGAATTACAGTAAGAAATATCACGGTCAGATTAGTCGGTGTTATTTCTATCTTTTCATTTATAAAATCATCTGAAAATCTTTATTTATATGTTTTTTTGATTACGATTTTTGAATTGTTGGGACAATTAAGTATGTGGCTACCAGCAAGAGAGTTTATTGGGAAACCGCACTTTGATTGGTTATATGCTAAACAACATTTGAAACCAGTTATCTTATTATTTTTACCACAGGTTGCTATATCGCTTTATGTGACTCTAGATAGTACTATGCTTGGTTCTTTAGCCTCAATAAGAGATGTAGGAATTTATGATCAATCTCTGAAACTTGTCAAAATATTATTAACATTGGTAACTTCATTAGGAAGTGTCATGTTGCCTCGAGTTTCAAATCTTTTATCCTCAGGGGATCATAAAGCAGTTAACAAAATGCATGAGATGTCATTTTTGATTTATAATTTGGTAATTTTCCCCATTATGGCAGGAATGCTAATTGTAAATGATGATTTTGTTACCTTTTTCCTTGGTCAAGATTTTCAAGAAGCACGTTATGCGATAGCAATCATGATTTTTAGAATGTTCTTTATTGGTTGGACCAATATTATGGGTATTCAAATCTTGATTCCTCATAATAAAAATAAAGAGTTTATGCTGTCAACAACAATTCCTGCTATTGTGAGTGTGGGATTAAATCTTCTTTTGCTTCCAAAGTTGGGCTATATAGGTGCGGCAATTGTATCTGTTTTAACAGAGGTACTAGTATGGCTGATACAGTTATTCTATACTCGTTCTTATTTGAGAGAGGTGCCCATTCTAGGTTCATTGATCAAAATTATAATCTCATCTGGAGTTATGTATGGTATCCTACTATTTATAAAACAATTTCTAAATGTATCACCAATGATTAATGTGGGACTATATGCTGTTCTGGGAGCAATCATTTATGCTAGTATGATTTTGATTTTTAAAGTAATCAATCTAAATGAGTTAAAACAACAATTATTAAAAAAATAAAGGAGTGTAATATGTACGACTATCTAATCGTTGGTGCTGGTTTGTCGGGAGCAATTTTTGCTTATGAAGCAACCAAGCGTGGAAAAAAAGTAAAAGTGATTGATAAACGTGACCACATTGGTGGAAATATCTACTGTGAGAATGTAGAAGGAGTCAATGTCCATAAATATGGTGCCCATATCTTCCATACTTCTAATAAGAAAGTTTGGGATTATGTGAATCAATTTGCTGAATTTAACAACTATATCAACTCGCCTGTAGCTAATTACAAGGGTAGCCTTTATAATCTACCTTTCAATATGAATACTTTCTATGCTATGTGGGGAACAAAAACTCCTCAAGAAGTCAAAGATAAGATTGCTGAGCAAACGGCTCACATGAAGGATGTTGAACCTAAAAATTTGGAAGAGCAAGCTATTAAGTTGATCGGTCCAGATATTTATGAAAAGTTGATCAAAGGCTATACTGAAAAGCAATGGGGACGTTCTGCGACTGACCTTCCACCCTTTATCATCAAACGTCTACCAGTTCGTTTGACTTTTGATAATAACTACTTCAATGACCGTTACCAAGGTATTCCAATTGGGGGGTATAACGTTATCATCGAAAACATGCTGAAAGATGTTGAAGTAGAACTTGGAGTTGACTTTTTTGCCAATCGTCAGGAATTAGAAGCTTCTGCTGAAAAAGTTGTTTTTACAGGGATGATTGACCAATACTTCGATTATAAACATGGTGAGTTAGAATACCGTAGTCTTCGTTTTGAGCATGAAGTTCTAGATGAAGAAAACTATCAAGGAAATGCAGTTGTAAACTATACAGAACGAGAAATTCCTTATACTCGTATTATTGAGCATAAACATTTTGAGTATAGTACGCAAGATAAAACGGTCATTACTCGTGAATACCCAGCAGATTGGAAACGAGGAGATGAACCTTATTATCCAATCAATGATGAGAGAAACAATGCTATGTTTGCTAAGTATCAAGAAGAAGCAGCGCAGAATGATAAGGTCATTTTCTGCGGACGTTTGGCCGATTATAAATACTACGACATGCATGTGGTCATTGAACGTGCCCTAAATGTTGTAGAGGAAGAGTTTAAATAAGATAACGAAGGATAAAATTGATAGATGAAATATTATCTAAAAGAAGAATTTCTGAAGGATTCTGGTGCACGAAATGCGGGAAATAAGGCTCGAAATGATGTTGAAGAAATAGTAGTTCGTGAGGGCTATAGTCCTTTGTTATTGATGGTAGATGACTGGTATCAAATGGGGACTATTAGCGCCCAACGACATAAGGCTAAAGCCCTATCCAAAGCTATCTCTAAGTTAAAGGAAGGGGATCAGCTACTTATTCAATTTCCTATGCTTCATCATAGTTTCTTTACGACTCATTTAGTCAAAAGAATGCAACGTAAAGGAGTGAAAGTTCACTGTATTATCCATGATTTAGAAGTTTTGCGCTATGCTAATTTAGATACAGTGCCCTGGAAGCATAAAATTCGCGTTCATTTTCAAGAGTCCAGTCTTTTGAAACAAGCTGATGGTCTTATTGCTCATAATCCAGTTATGAAATCAGTGCTTGTTGATAAGGGGATTTCTGAGAAGAAAATAGTTAGTTTAGGCATTTTTGACTATCTGATCCCGAATTATCAGGACAAAGAAGATTTATCGAAGGAAGGAGCTATTATTGTAGCTGGAAATTTAGCTCAAGAAAAAGCAGGTTACTTATATGAGTTGCCTGCAAGACCGGCATATAACCTCTATGGTGTTGGTTTTGATGAGGCTAGAAAGCTATCAAATGAAACCTATTTTGGTTCCTTTCTTCCAGATGAACTACCATCAGCGTTAGAAGGAAGCTTTGGTTTAGTCTGGGATGGTGATAGTTCTAAAACTTGTAGCGGAGTATATGGTGAGTATTTGAGATACAATAATTCCCACAAGGCTTCTCTTTATTTGGCTTCTGGTTTTCCTATTATTGTTTGGAAACAATCTGCTCTGGCTAATTTCGTCTTAGAAAAAGAGTGTGGAATTAGTGTTGAGAGTTTACTTGACTTGGAAGAAGTATTGGAACATTTGTCTCAAGCAGAGTATCAGAATTTGGTCAAAAACGCTAAGGTTGTAGGCCAAAAAATTCGTGAGGGTTCTTATCTCCTTTCCGCATTACGAGCTTTAAATTAATGAATCTAAAAATGACTTAAATAGATAGATGAGGGAATTACTGAGTTCCCTCTTTTCTTATAGTGAAAAAAGAGATTAGAAAATGAAATAAGATTAAATAGTTGTCAGAAAATAACAACTAAACATGAAAATTCAGAAAATTCTATTGACAGAATTTAAAAAAGGGTCTATAATGGATAGAAAAACAAAGGAGAGTACTATGAAAACAAGGAAAGTATTGGCTCTTGCGGGAGTAACTTTATTAGCAGCAGGTGTCTTAGCTGCTTGTTCTGGGGGCTCAGGTGCTAAAGGTGAGCAGACTTTTGCATTTACCTACGAGACAGACCCAGATAACCTTAACTATTTAACAACTGGTAAGGCAGCGACCGCTGACATTACTAGTAATGTGATTGATGGATTGCTTGAAAATGATAAATACGGGAACCTTATTCCCTCAATGGCAGAGGACTGGTCAGTTTCTAAGGATGGATTGACTTACAATTATAAGATTCGTCAGGATGCCAAGTGGTACACATCTGAAGGAGAAGAGTATGCTCCTGTTAAGGCTCAGGACTTTGTGACAGGTCTTAAATATGCTACAGATAAGAAATCAGAAGCCCTATACTTGGTACAGGACTCAATTAAAGGACTGGATGCCTATGCTAAAGGGGAAATTACAGATTTCTCTCAAGTTGGGATTAAAGCGATTGACGATCAAACAGTCCAATACACTTTGAACAAACCTGAAAGTTTTTGGAATTCTAAAACAACAATGGGTGTTTTGGCACCAGTTAATGAAGAATTTTTGAACTCAAAAGGGGATGATTTTGCTAAAGCAACAGATCCAAGCAGCATCTTGTATAATGGTCCATATTTGTTGAAATCCATTGTGACAAAATCTACTGTTGAATTTGCAAAAAATCCTAACTACTGGGATAAAGACAATGTCCATATTGACAAAGTCAAATTGTCATTCTGGGATGGTCAAGATACTAGCAAACCTGCAGAAAACTTTAAAGATGGTAGCCTTTCAGCAGCTCGTCTCTATCCAACAAGTGCAAGTTTCGCAGAACTTGAGAAAGAGATGAAGGACAATATTGTCTATACGCAACAGGACTCTACGACTTATGTAGTAGGAACAAACATTGACCGTCAATCTTACAAATATACATCTAAGACTAGTGAAGAACAAAAGACTTCAACTAAAAAGGCTTTGTTAAACAAGGATTTCCGTCAGGCTATTGCCTTTGGATTATGTGACTATTAGTCCGTCTCGCTCCGTTAGGTGCGAGACAAAACAACCACCCGCTATGCGGGTGCGCGTCGAAGGTTATACCAAAAAAACTCCGAACGCGATACAATAA